>DASROI010000220.1:0-29223 GCA_035646955.1 Pyrinomonadaceae bacterium | reverse complement strand
GATACTAGGGAGCGTAACAAGGAAGGGACAACGGACAACTGACCATCGGATCAAGTTTCAATGCGTGTTAGCGGTCGACGCAAATCCATAGCGTTTTTCGTTATTTTGGGTGCCTCGCTCGTCGCCCTGGCAATCGCTCTTAATGTCGGCTGGATCATCCTCAACTGGCGCGAAGTTGCCCTCCTCGTATTCGGAATTATCTTCTTCCTCGCAATCATTTTCGGACTCGTGATCAACACCACTTTTCTTATTCGCGAGATCAGACGGAATGAACAGCACGACGCGTTCATTAATGCCGTTACTCACGAACTCAAGACGCCGATTGCCTCCATTCGTCTTTATCTTGAGACTCTCAAGACACGTGATGTTGATGAAGTGCAGCGAAAGGAGTTCTATAACATCATGCTCGCCGACAGTGATCGTCTGCTACACACGGTTGAGCAAGTTTTACGTGCCGGGCGGACCGGCCACCGCCGGCGTCGCATATCGAATTCGGTTGTAAGTTTGAGTGAGATAGTTCGCGAATGCCTCGAGATAACCCGGGTGCGGTACGGTCTGAATGAATCTGATCTCGTCTTTTTTGAGTCGCCGGAGGTCAACGGAGTACGAGTGTCCGGCGATCTCGATGAGCTTCGAGCTGCATTCTCGAATCTGCTTGATAATGCTGTAAAGTATTCCGTCGGAGAAGTTAACGTTTCTGTGTCAGTTTCCGCTGTAGACGACAAGCGTGTTGCGATTAGAGTTGCGGATAAGGGTATTGGCATTCCCAGCGCTCAATTAAAAAGAATCTTCAAGAGGTTTTACCGCGTCCCCGGCCGCTTTATGGCCAGAGTTAAGGGAACTGGACTCGGTCTGTTTATCGTGCGTTCTGTTGTTGAGAAACACGGCGGCCGCGTCTTCGCTGAGAGCGAGGGATTGGGCCACGGCAGTACCTTCACAGTTCAACTGCCGCGGTTTGTACGACAATGAGTTCAATACTGATCGTTGAAGACGAGAAGCATCTTGCTGACGGCTTGCGTTACAACTTGCAAGCTGAAGGTTATGAGGTGGAGATCGTGGGGAGTGCTGAAGACGCAAGGGCGCTCTTCGAAAACCACAGTAAGAATTACGACGTCTTAGTGCTCGATGTGATGTTGCCAGGTATAGATGGTTTTACTTTTGCCTCACAGTTGCGCTCCGGCGGCGAATTCCTTCCTATTCTTATGTTAACTGCGCGTGGACAAGCCGAGGATGTATTGCGAGGTTTCGAAGCGGGCGCTGACGACTACCTGCCAAAACCGTTTGAGTTGTCGGTGTTGATAGCGAGAATCAATGCGTTATTACGCAGGCGTGAGTGGTTAGCCAGGGATCGAGACTTGGCCGCGAACATCACTGCCCGTGAAATGCCACCGCCCAAGGTATTTGAGTTTGGCGGAAAGAGTATCGACTTCGACGCGCTCGAATTAAAGTCTGGCGAGGCAACGATTCACTTGACGATCATGGAAGCGGATCTGTTGCGCTACCTGATTGAGCATGACGGTAAGATCGTCTCTCGAAGTTCGATACTCGAAGATGTTTGGGGATTGCGTGAGGATACGGATACGAGGGCGATCGATAATTTTATTGTCAGGCTGCGCAAATACCTGGAGGATGAACCGTCACGGCCTAAACATCTGTTGACGGTTAGAGGCGTTGGCTACAAGTTTGTTTCAAAACCTTAATTCGCCACGATTAGCGAGGCCCGGACACCCAACAAATCGGAAAAGTCTTTTGAATAAATTGCTGCGACCTTTCTAACTTTGCCTACCGACTCAACCAGCTCTTCGCTGGAGATGAATCCATTCTCTGTATGAGAAATGGCCCATGCCGGAATGTGTGCGGCGGTTCTCAGGAAGTCATCAACGAAACCGAGATATTGTTGCTTGCTCTGTACGCGTGAACCAAGTCGGGCGCCGCGTTCTCGGTCCAGCTCATTCCAGAAATCTTCGCCACCTCTCAACCATTCTTCGCGCCACATCAGAATTGGATCGCGTGCTGAACTCGTTCTCATAATTGGAGCGGGCAGCCGTAAAAAGAGCAAATCAGTATGGTGTCGTTCGGCAATGAAGCTTCTAACGTCCTGGTTGGCGCTGCGATTTCGGAGCGCGTTATCGAAGACGGCTGGAAGCGACGCAAGCACCTGGCGGAATGTGTCTGATAAAGAGAATGGTTTGCGAAGACTTCGAGTCTGTTCGTTGAAGGACAAAACATAATCGCCGACCATCATTCCTGCGGTTAGAGCGAGCGCTCGCTTGTAGGGCTCAAGCGACTCGGCATTAAAGCGCAAGTTATCGAACCACCAGGCGTCAATTTCATTAAACCATTTTAGTAGTCCGGCGTTGTCGAGCTTGTCTTTTGGGATGTAAGTGTCTTCGAGAAGACGGTTGCAGTCGTCTTCGGTGAGTTGCTCGCCATAGTTTTCGACCAGGGCTTTCGCCTTAGTATGCGACCAAAGCATTGGGTCGTTTGCAGCTACACGTACATTCCATCGCTTTAATTGCACAATGAGTTCCGGCTCTCCGGTAAAGGGCAGGGCGACGGACCCGAACTTAAGGCGCCGGAGGATGCCTAACTCGAATGCTAACCAGCCATTGCTAAATTGCATAGGGATTTTGTTCTAATGGTCCGTGGTCAGTAGTCTGTGGTCCGTGGTCAGTATTGCTATCAAAGCCAACAGATTCTGAATCCCCCACGTCCCACGCACCACGACAACAGACCACTGACTACGGACAACTAACAATTCCGCTTACTTCTCCAACTCCGAAAACATTTTCCAGCCAGATCTGGCGTTACCTGGGTCTTCGATTACTTCGGCTGCTGGTTTCGCGAACGAGTTCAACTCAGTGACGCCTTCAAGTGACAGAAAAGCGTTGACGACAGCCGGGTCCAGGTCGATACCGGCGAGTCCTACCAATTCTCGGCGCGCATCTTCTGCAGTCAGAGCTCCACGAAATGGCCGGGCATCAGTCAAGGCAGCATAACAATCAGACAACCTGAGAATGCGAGCGGCGAGTGGGATCTCTTCACGTCTTAGAGCGTCGGGATATCCCTGACCATTCCATGACTCGTGATGCCAGCGGACGAGAAGTTGCGCGGCGCGATCGGCTCCGACTCTTGAAGCCTCGCGCTCGCCTATGACTGGATGACGGGCCAGGTCGACTCGCTCTTCGTCAGTTAAAGGACCTTCTCGTTGGATGTATTTGCGCTCCATAGCCACTTCGCCGAGGTCGTGGAGAAGTGCGGCGGCGCGTAGTGAACCTCGGTCATGCCTGGCCAAATGGAAAATCTTGGCCAGTTCATCGGCGATAGTGGCAATTCTGAGTGCGTGTGAATTTTCGTAATGCTCGAATCTATCAGTGGTGATAGCGAGTTGTTGGAAGGCTTCAGCCGCGGACTTTTCGATTAGTTCAATACTTGCGCCGGCACTCATAGTGTTCGTTTACTGATCCTCTGCAATTTCAACACAGAAGTTGTTGGTGAGCAAATGTCCCCTACTTGATCGTCTTCAACAACTGGCGTGCTTTCTGATTATTCGGCGCGGAAGCAATTGCTCGCTCGCATTCGTTCTTAGCCCGAAGTTTGAAGCCCAGGTCGCGATATAACTCGGCCAGTGCCAACCTGCATTCGACGTCCTCCGGCGCGAGTTTCAACGCAGCCTGAAGTTCTGCTTCTGCTTTCCTTCTCGTGCTCTCCTGTTTTGCCAGAGCCCGTCCATGGTAGGACCGGTAACGTGCTTCGTTCGGCATAGCGCGAGCAGCTGCGGCGAAGAGTCCGATCGAAACGTTGAACTGGCCCAACTCAAAGGATGCGAATCCCTCTTTAAACCTCGCCTCGGCCTGTTCGGCGATCGATGGCCCAGTAGCCGGAGTTTCAACCTTTACCTCTCGCGAAGCGTCTGGAGTTTGCGGAATCTCTACCGGTTTGGGAGGTTCTGCAGTTGGCGCACTTCTGGCTAATGCTTGAGCCTTATCTTTAGCCTCTAGCTTTCGGTCATATGATGAGCGGAGATTTGCATCGCGCAAAACGTCGTAAGCCTGAGTGATTCGTGCAAATGCAGACTCCACCTTTAATTTCAACGACTCTTCAACTCGTTGATATCGGTCAGGATGAAAACGCCTCGCGAGATTGTAATAGATCGACTTGAGATCATCTGGTGGGCCACTTCTTTCGATACCCAGGACCTCGTAGTGTGAATTGGCCAGGCTCACGCGTCTCAAGAATCTATCGAGCTCTTCAGCTTCATCAACAATCTCCTTCACCACGACTGCCGGAGTGGGTTGTGGTGCAGACTCTTTTTTCTTTGGCGCCTCTGGAACTGTAGCGGGTTGTGTGTCGCGGAATGAACTCTTCCAGCTCTCACGCTTGATGAAACCCGTTAGCGCAAGTACGTAGATCATGTGGACCGCTTCCGACTCACGAGCGCCGCTCATCGTAATCAATTCATTCATACTTCGCGGCTGATCCAGACGGGACAACAGAAAACCTTCCGCGGGCAACACATTGATGTGCGACGGAAACGACTCAGATAGTGAAAAGATTTCAGTAGGATTTTTAAAACGAGAAGCGGCGAACTCTGGTGGAATGTTCCGGGCGGCTTCAAGAATGAGACCCGGCACATCAAACTTAAAATTCACCTCCTCATTCAATCGCGAGCGATAGTCAAATTCCCAGGTTCCGTCGAGCCATTGGAGTGCCAATCGCAGCATTTCTGAAATCTGTCGAGCCTGGATTTGCTCCGCGACTTCTGCCTGCAACAGTTTTTCAGCGCAGAGGGTTCGAGCCAATGCCAGGTCTGACTCATTGCTGGGAATTCGTTCGAGTGCCTGCTCCGAGACAAGGTTGGCTTTGCGGAGGTATTCCCGCAGGCGAAGCGATTTAATATTCGAGGCGACGTAGAGAATCTGACCGTCGATAAAATAAATAGCTACCTTAATCAATTCGTGCTGTAAACGCAGTCTTCCCGTGAAGTTTTTCGATGAGATCTCTCTTATTAGTTCTGCGAGCGGCTGCTCGCTAAGTTGGCCGTTCATTCGATTTGATCAGGTGGGAGGCTCAGACATCCGCAATCTCCCGCACTTGCAATCATAGCGCACGCTGAATCCGGCCCGTTAGTAAAAAGAAAGTGGCTTTGACACTGACTAAGCGTGAACCCTATATTGATTGCAAACGAGACAATTAACAGTTCAGTAGCAGCGAATTCAAGAGGGTTGTGATCTATATGGGTGACCGAGCAAGCGAGGGCGTCAAACAAGCGTCTGACAGTGTGGATGGCGGATCAATGGGAAACGATGAAAGTGATTCAGAAGAGCGGGTCGAGCTTCTTTTTAACAAACTAAAGGAGCGAACCGCAGAGCTCGAAGAGGTTAACCGGGAATTGCAGCGAGTCTCACACTACCGGTCGCTCTTTCTGGCGCGGATGTCACATGAGTTACGCACTCCGCTGACGTCGATTCTGGGGTTTAGCGAGATCCTCCTAGACCAGGAGGAGTTAAGTGAAACACAGCGACGCTTCTGCCAAAAGATTCAGGACTCAGGGTTTCAGTTGCAGGCTAGTTTGAATCAGCTGGTCGACTTGTCGCGCATTGAAGCCGGGCAAACAGAAGTGTTCCTGCAAGAGTTCGCTTTAAGAGAAACCTTGCGGGAGTCGTGCGCAAATGTCGCGCGATTGGCCCAGAAGAAACAGGTTAAGGTTGAGTACGAAATGGAGCCGGAGATTACGACGATAGTTTCCGACCAGGGTAAACTGAGGCAAATCCTCTTTAACTTTATCGCCTGGGCCGTAAGTCGGAGTCCGACTGGTGAAGCAGTAAACATATCAGTTGAAATCAACGACCAGGCTCATCTCAATATTATCATTCGAGACAGTGGTGATCGGGTCGCCGATATCGATCACATCTTCGATCCTGAACATGCTACTAACGCTCGCGAACCTAATACCAACGAGCTGGGTATCATCATCGCTCGTAAGCTCCTTGAAATGATGAACGGTACAGTTGCGCTGAACGACACCGCATCGCAGGGACTTGAAACGACGATTCAATTGCCCACTCGGCCGCCAAGGGGATAACTACCGAGGATGTCAGAAATTACAATTAGGGAGTGCACCACGGCCGACGAGCTGGACCGTTGTGTGCTGCTTCAGAAAGAAGTGTTTGGACTTCCGGATCTCGAGATTTCGCCACGACGGCACTTGATTGTCTCGCGACAGGCAGGCGGCTGGACCCTCGGAGCTTTTGAAGGAGAGCGACTCATCGGTTTTGTTCACAACCTAGCCGGCGTGAAACCGAACAATGAAATCTTTGGCTACTCGCACATGATGGCAGTGGTCAGGGACTACCAGAACAAAGGTGTCGGGGCGAGATTGAAGTGGGCTCAGCGCGAACGAGCAATGTCGGAAGGTCGCAAGTTCATCAAGTGGACGTGGGATCCTATGCAAGCTCGGAACGCTCACTTCAATTTGAATCGACTGGGAGTAACAGTCGATACATTTGCGGATAATTTCTACGGTACTGACTACGATTCGGATCCGCTTCAGACGACCGAGATGCCTGGTTTACAAAGTGATCGACTGTTTGCCAATTGGCACCTTGATTCAGAACGAGTTAAGACTCTGGGCAAGGGCCAGCCTTTTAACCTGTCAGTCAAACCGGCAGCGGTGGTAGTGATTCCGAATAATTGGACCGAACTCGTTCGGACTGATGTTGAACGCGCGCGTGCTGAACAGCTGCGTGTGAGAACTGAATTCAAGAATCTATTTGGTGATGGTCTAATCTGTGCTGGTTTTGAAAGAGATGAGAAGAAACCGAAGTACCTGCTCTTTAGGGCAGCTGATGTTTAGAGCGCTATGAGCTTAAGTAAATTCGACCGCTATGTCGATCGTCACGCGCGCAGTTTTACTGAGCGACTCCAGGCCTTGTGTCGTATGCCTTCAGTCGCCGCCCGTGGAACTGGAATGCGCGCCATTGCGGAATCGGTCGAACAACTGATGCAGCGAGTTGGCGTTGGTACGCGCCTGTTCAGGATGGGCAGCGGGTATCCGATTATCTATGGTGAATGTGGCGGTGGTCCACGAAGCTACGTCGTTTATGGTCACTACGATGTGCAACCCGTCGGACACCTTAGCGAGTGGTCGTCTGGACCATTCGCAGCGACCATTAAGGACGATAAGCTTTACGCCCGGGGCGCAGCGAATAGTAAGGGAGACCTGATGGCGCGGCTCGCGGCGGTTGAGGCTTACCAGAAGACGTTTGGGAAGTTACCCGTTTCGCTGAGATTTCTTGTCGAAGGCGAAGACGGTCTTGGCAGTCCGAGTCTTTATCGCTTTACCAGGGAGCACGCCGACTTACTTGAGGCGGATGGTTGTATCTGGGACGAAGGTTATCGCGACACCAAAGACATCCCCGTCGTCAGCCTTGGTTTCAAGGGGATAACGTTTCTCGAATTGCGAGCCTTTGGTGCGCGGTCCGATCTTCACTCAAAGTGGGGTGCGATTGTTCCTAATCCCGCCTGGCGTTTGGTCCAGGCACTTTCGACGCTGACTTCGCCTAAGGGCGTGATCACCATCGATGGCTTCTCGTCTCACATCGCCCCTATCAGCGATGAGGACACCGAGGTCCTGAAGGCAATTGAGCTGGACGAAGTGGGACTTAAACGTGAATTTCGAATTGGTGGCTGGGTTCGTTCGATGAAGGGGCAGACATTGGTGAAGGAGCACATCTTTGGCGCCACCTGCACTATCTGCGGAATTCAAACAGGTCATACAGACGCGGGCGCCAAGACTGTTCTGCCGAGCATGGCAATGGCCCGCCTGGACTTCAGGTTGGTCCCTGATCTTACGGCTGACATTGTCTCCCAGCTTTTACGAGAACATCTGGATGTACGCGGTTTCAAAGACATCGAAATCATCGAACTGGGCAGCGCTCCACTGGCGAAGTCATCCGCCAAGTCTGGGGTAGCGAGGGCTGTGATTGAGTCGACGACTGAAGTTTACGGAACCCCTCCTTTGATTTATCCGATGGATCCATCCAGTGGACCAGTTGGAGCAGTTTGCGGAGTGACTCAACCGCCGACGCCTGTAGCTTCTTTTGGAACGAGTTACGCTGGGTCAAACCCTCACGGTCCGGATGAGAACATTCGTGTTGATGACTTTCTCCAGAATATTAAGTTGACTGGAAGAGTAATACACAAATTGGCGGAGTCAGGTAAGCCGAAAACCGCACCTCACCTGACTTCACACGAGACTGAGCGCAAGTCAACTTCACCGTTACCGCGCATAAAGAGCTCGACAAAAGGGGAGTAACTTGGCAGCCAAATCACTCGCCCGCGAACTGGAAAAATTGAGAGATGAAATTCGGCGGCACGAGGAGTTGTACTACATTCTCGACAGCCCGGAGATCTCTGACCGTGAATACGATCAGTTGATGGAGCATCTTCAGGACCTTGAGAAAGCTCACCCAGAGCTTATTACTCCTGATAGTCCAACCCAACGAGTCGGCGGACGCCCTGCCGAAGGATTCCCCGAGGTGGTCCACAGTCGACCAATGCTGTCGTTGGACAATAGTTACAACATCGACGAGTTACGCGCCTTTGGTGAGCGTTGCCTTCGGCTCGCAGACGGAAGGGCAATTGAATACGTTGCTGAATTGAAGATCGATGGATTGTCGTTGGCACTACACTACGATGGCAACGTTCTGGTCCGTGGGATTACGCGAGGTGATGGCCGCATTGGTGAGGAAGTCACGCAAAATGCCAGGACTATTCGCAGCATCCCTCTCAGATTGAAAACTGCCGCTGCGAAACTGGGGAATGAAGTTGAAGTGCGGGGTGAAGTCTTTATCCCACGCGACGTTTTTGAAAAGACAAATGCAGAGCGAGAGGAACAGGGTGAGCCACGGTTTGCAAATCCGCGCAATGCAGCGGCAGGAGCAATTCGCCAACTCGATTCGAAGTTGGTTGCGCGCCGAAAGTTGGACATGTTTGCTTACGATCTCCTCGTTGCTGGTCGTAAACCGTTTACCACTCATTGGGAAGCACTGAACTGGATGGAAAAGGCCGGCTTCCGTGTGAACCCTCATCGAAAGTTGTGTAAGTCGATCGATGAAGTCATCGATTTTGCTAATGAACAAGAGACTAAACGAGATGATCTCGGTTACGAGATAGACGGGTTGGTAGTAAAGATCAACTCGACCGCTCTACAAGACGATTTCGGGGCCACGTCAAAAGCTCCTCGCTGGGCCATTGCATACAAGTATCCGGCCCGCCAGGCTTCGACCAGGGTTTTATCGATTACGGTTCAGGTTGGTCGCACCGGCGCTTTGACTCCCGTTGCCAATCTGGAGCCCGTCTTTCTGGCTGGAACCACGGTATCGCGCGCAACACTTCATAACGAGGACGAGATCAAGCGCCTGGGCCTGAAGATTGGCGACTGGGTAATGATCGAAAAGAGCGGAGAAATAATCCCCAAAGTACTGAGTGTGATCAAATCAAAACGAACTGGGGAGGAGAAGTCTTTTCGGCCACCAAAGAATTGCCCGGTTTGCGGCAGTGTAATTTCCCGGCCCGAGGGTGAAGTCGTTGCTCGTTGCATTGCGGCTGATTGTCCAGCGCAGTTGAAAGGCGCCTTGATTCATTTTGCTTCACGACGGGCGATGCGCATCGAAGGCCTGGGCGAAGTGTTGGTGGACCAGCTAGTAGATGGCGGTCTGGTCCATGACGTCGGCGACCTCTATTCCTTGACGATGGAACAAATCATGGCCTTGCCGCGCATGGCAAAAAAGTCCGCCGATAACCTGGTGGGCGAGATTGAGGCCAGCAAAACCCGAGACCTTTCAAATCTGCTATACGCACTTGGCATTAGACATGTCGGTGAGCGGACTGCGGGAATTCTCGCTCGCGCGTTTGGATCACTTGCGGCTCTGGCTAAAGCGTCTGTCGAGCAGCTGGATGATATTCCGGAGATAGGGCTGACAGTTGCCGAAAGCGTGCATGACTGGTTCGGCGATGCAGGTAATCTGCAACTCTGCGACAGGCTGCGAACTGCAGGCGTAAATACAGAGAATCACGCGCCTTCCCGATCTGGACCCGCTGATGAACGTTTCGAAGGAAAGCAGTTTGTGTTGACTGGAAAATTGACCGCTTTCAGTCGTGACGAGGCGCGGGCGATGATTGAGGCAAAAGGTGGTAGAGTTAACTCATCGGTCAGCAAGAAAACAGATTATGTGGTGGCTGGCGAAGAAGCCGGCTCGAAGCTCGACAAAGCAGTCGAGCTTGGAGTGACAGTGATCGATGAAGATGAGTTTAAGAAGTTGGTTGGGTGAAAGCAGGAGAGCAGATGCCGCAAAACCTTAAGTTGATTTACACGTTGTTATGTGACGACGTCAGACTCGAAGTTGGAAACAAACTCTCGTTCATGGGAGTGTTTCAAAACATCATGGTCCAACATCTGCCTATGCCGCTCTTGAAATTCGCCGTCGTGAACCACTGGGAGGGGCAGGGAACTTATCTTTCCACCATACAAATACTCACTCCGGATAAAAGAGAGGCCATAGTTGTCTCGCAGCCCACCAGCTTCGACGTTGCGACTGGAGGTTTCGCCGACAACATAAGCTTTTTTGTTAACGTGACTTTTCCGCGAGCGGGACAGTACTGGGTTCAGACCCTGATTGATTCCAATCTTTTCGCCGAACAGCAATTAACTGTCTCCGACACCACCGCTCCAGAAATGGTCGGTGGGTCGGAGTCAGTTAACTAGCAGGTCTCAACCAGCCTCTTCAACTTCGATGCTGAACAGCTTGATCTTGGAATTAAGAGTCGTGGGCTTGATACCGAGCAGTCGGGCCGCCTTTGCCTGGTTACCGCCAGTCTCAGACAGCGCCATCTTTATCAGGTGGGTTTCGAATCGCTGAACTTCGTCATAGAAATTGATGCCAGCCAGAATGTCCAATGGCTTAAGCTTAGTGGCCTCGTCTGTAAAGGCTTTGTCGCGAGCCAGTGTTTCCGCTTCGTTGAGCAGAGCATCAGCAAGGTCGACAACACGTTGAATACGGTCACGATCGGGCCTTTCGGCTAATTTTAGCCGTACAGTCCTTTCAGGCATGTGATTACCGACGGCAGCTTGTCTCAGGTTTTCAGAATCCATCAATGCAGCTTGGTCGACGTTCATAATGCTCCCCTTTCGGACTAACCTCTTATAGGCAATACACCAAGCATTCGAATTCCGTGACAAGTTTTTTGGATTTCTTGCTGGTAGTTGTTTGAACGAATAAAAACGCGAGTCCAAAAAAGGCACTCGCGACGGTTTAATGCTGGAAAATTGGTGCGGATGAGAGGACTTGAACCTCCACGATGTTACCATCACAGGCTTCTGAGACCTGCGCGTCTGCCAGTTCCGCCACATCCGCAAAACGGGGGACGGTCATTATGCGAGCGAGCCTCAGACCTGTCAAGAAAGCCGTATTATTGGTACTGATTCAGTTCAAACACCAGTACCGGATTAATGATCAATTCTAAATTGATTTTTGATAATTACTACCTGGGGAGGCTTTGCACAAAAACTCTAATCTTGGTGAGTGTCGAGCGTTCAGTACAGTACCGCGAGCGAAGCGCGGCGGTGGCACACTCGACATTACGCCTAAATTCTGATGTGGTTCGTTGAGTGTGCCATCCGGTCGCTTCGCTCGCGGTACTGTACTTTTGGTATGTTACTTTTTGTGCAAACCCAGCCGGGGGAAGTTGGTAATTACCAATTATCAAATGATAATTAAGACCTGACGGGGTATTATGGTTCACTCAGAGACGATGCCCACTGCAGATACAGCAACTCTAGTAACAGGTCTACGCAAAAGACTTCAAGACGTTAACCACCGTATTGAGGCGGCCGCTCGGCGCTCGGGAAGGACGCCTGCTGAGGTTCGCCTGATTGCTATCAGCAAGACCCATCCGGTCGAGGTCATCCAGGAAGTAGTCAACCTCGGAGTCACCGAGTTGGGCGAAAACCGGGTTCAGGAGGCAGAAGGCAAGATTCAGGTCCTGGGGAAACAGGCGCGCTGGCATATGGTTGGTCATCTGCAGGCGAACAAGGCAAGAAAGGCCATCAACCTGTTTGATGTCATTCACTCGTTAGATTCGCTGGATCTGGCGGAACGTCTGAACGAAATCTGCACGCAGGAACGGCGCTCATCATATCCAGTGTTGATTCAGGTCGACCTCGGGCAGGAAGCTACGAAGAGTGGCGTGGAAGAAAAAGAGTTGATGACTCTGGCTGCAAGGATCGGTGAATTGACCCATCTAAAGCTCGAAGGTCTGATGACGCTACCACCATTTTTTGATGACCCTGAGAAAACTCGTCCCTATTTCGCGAAGCTTCGGAAGCTTCGAGACGATCTTGCTGAAGAAGGTTTGTTTGGCGAGCAACTCGGTCAACTCTCGATGGGCATGACCCACGATTTTGAGGTGGCCATAGAAGAAGGCGCTACGATGGTCCGAGTCGGCACCGCCATATTCGGAGAACGTATTAACCGACATTAACGTTTATTGGCAGAGAAGTTATAAAGAATCACTATGCTAATCATCGAGAGGAGTTTTGAGTTCATCAACATGGCCGTCAAGGCGGTCATCATCGTCATTATAGCGTTGATGATTCTGCGCTTGATTGCCAATGCCGCCAATCTCAATCCTTTCGCGTGGACTTCGCGCACTATTCATCGCCTGACGGACGTGTTCGTTCTTCCGATGCGCCGAAGCATGCTGAGCCTGGGCTTCGAGCCAAAGTATGCTCCGCTGGTAGTAATCCTCATCACGATTCTGCTCGGCCTGTTTGTTCTGCAGTTAGCCGGGCTACTTGCCAGTACTGCGCTTGGAATTCTGACTGGAATCCTACAGGGTAGACCAATCCTGATTATCGGGAATGTTCTCTATGGTGCAGTTGCTCTGTATATGCTTTTGATCACCATCAGGATCATTTTCTCCTGGGGTCGTGTAAGTTATTCGAGACGAATAATGCGGTTCCTGGTTGATTCAACTGAGCCGCTACTTGGTCCAATGCGCAACCTTATTCCACCGGTGGGTCCCTTTGATATCTCGGCAATGGTGGCATTGGTGATACTCTGGCTGTTCCTGGTGGCCATATCGGCCACGCTCCTTTCGAGCGGAAGCTTCAGATGAGGCCTTAGCGGTGATTGAACATACCTATTCGAACGACGTCCTATCCATAAGCGTGCGCGTTGTTCCAAGAGCCTCAAAAACCGAAGTAGTTGGTGAATTCGATTCGGCCCTAAGGGTTAAACTGGCGGCGCCACCCGTCGACGGTGCGGCAAATGACGAGTTGGTCCAGATACTTGCGAAAACATTTAAAGTGGCGCGAGGTTCCGTCGAAATTGTTCGTGGATCTAATTCGAGGTCAAAACAAGTAAAAGTGGCTGGTCCTGATCCGGCTGTCTTGAAGAAGTTCGGTATTCTGTAACGGTTAGTATCAACGCAGTTCTAGCGAAAATTAACTCATGGACTCCGACAAAGTTTCGCATTACCGAATTCTCGAAAAATTGGGCGCCGGCGGTATGGGGGAAGTCTACCTTGCCGAAGACTTAAAACTGGGTCGTAAGGTGGCCATTAAGATTCTAAGTGAAGAGTTCACCACCAATCGTGACCGCTTAAGTCGCTTCGAACTCGAGGCCTCGGCGGCGTCAGCATTAAATCATCCAAACATTCTTACTATTCACGAAGTCGGAGTTGATGAAGGTCGTCATTATATTGCCACCGAATATATCGACGGCGTAACCCTCCGGCGTAAGATGGCTGCCGCTCATCTTGAGGTTCGTGAAGTCCTGGATATTGCGGTCCAAATTGCCAGTGCCCTCGAGGAAGCGCACGCTGCCGGTATAGTTCATCGCGATATTAAACCCGATAACATCATGATTCGGCGGAATGGTTTCGTGAAGGTGCTCGACTTTGGTCTCGCGAAACTGACTGAAACTAGTACTGATCGTTCGCTGTCAGATGCCGAAGCCTCAACTCGCGTCCTGGTCCAAACAGACGCCGGCGTTGTAATGGGCACATCACATTACATGTCGCCGGAACAAGCTCGCGGTAAACAAGTTGATGCCAGAAGTGACATTTGGAGTCTGGGAGTTGTTATCTATGAGATGGTGTCGGGCCGTACTCCGTTTGAAGGCGAGACGCCAACCGACGTCATAGTGAGCATCACGCAGAAAGAGCCGCCACCACTCGCACGATTCGCACCTGAAGCACCGGCCGAGCTCGATTGGATAGTAACGAAGGCTTTGCGCAAGGATCGCGAAGAACGTTACCAGACAATTAAGGAAGTACTCACCGACCTGCGCCGCCTTAAACAGCGTGTGGAGTTCGAGATGGAGGCTGAACGTTCAATTCCTCCTGATTCAGTAACCCGCTCGTTAGCCAGTGGAAGAGTTGCGCCGACCATGCAGGATAAGGCGCTCCCTACCGTGGAAAAGACGGTATCGCACGTATCCAGCGCTGAGTACATCGTCGGTGGTCTGAAACGTCACAAGATCGCAGCGCTGATAGCTCTGATAGTGATCGGCGCCATCGCCACCGGCAGCTATCTTTACTTAAAACGGAAACCTGTTCTTACAAACAGCGACACGATTCTGCTTACAGAATTTATCAATACAACGGGTGAAGCAGTTTTTGATGGAACGCTAAAACAAGCGCTTGCTGTTCAGTTGGGCCAAACACCGTTTCTGAACATTTTTCCTGACGATCGAGTACGCGAGACGCTTCGTTTCATGGGTCGCTCGCCGGACGAACGCATAACCAAAGAGGTCGGAAAAGAGATTTGCGAGCGACAGGGAATTAAAGCCATGCTCGTCGGCTCTATCGCCAGTCTGGGGAGTCATTACGTAATCACGCTTGAAGCATTGAACGCTCGATCAGGAGACCCAATTGCGAGGGAACAAGTCGAAGTTGATAGCAAGGAAAAAGTGCTTTCTTCGCTTGGGACTGCAGCCTCAACCTTGCGAAAGAAGCTTGGTGAATCTCTCAGTTCGATTAAACAGTACGATGTCGCGATTGAGCAGGCGACTACCTCATCCCTGGAAGCGTTGAAGGCTTACGCGATGGGAAACGACGAGCGGAATAAGGGTAGAGTACGGGAAGCCCTGGCCTTCTATCAGAGAGCGGTGGATCTGGATCCAAACTTCGCGATGGCATATGCGCGAATCGCAGTCTTTTACGGCAATCAGAGCCAGTTTGAAAGCGCGAAGGATTACGTGCAGAAAGCTTACGACCTGCGCGACCGTGTCAGTGAACGCGAAAAACTCTACATCACGGAAAAGTACTACAACTACGTTACCGGTGAGATGGATAAGGCGATCGAAACACTGCAGACCTGGGCCAAACTGTATCCAACCGATTTCGTACCTCATAACAATCTGGCATTAAATTATCTTTACTTCGGTCGTTACGACGAAGCTTTGAAAGAGGCACTGGAGGCAGTGCGGCTAAGTCCAAATAACGTTAGTGCGCGAGAAAACCTGATCGGTAGTTTCCTGGGATTAGAGCGGATCGATGAAGCAGAGCAAGCAGCTAATGAGTTGCTCAAAAATAATCCGGACTATCTCGGAGGCCATTACCATTCTTACGTCTTTGCGTTTATGCGAGGCGACCAGGCTCGAATGAAACAGGAAACGGAATGGGTCCGTGGCAAACTTGACGAACCCGAGCTCGTCTCCAATTTGGCCTGGGCTGAGACTTTTTCTGGCAGATATAAAAAGGGCGAGGAGTTGGCCAAGCAGTCGTCTGACATGTTTCTGAGCCAGGGGGCCAAAGAAAACGCTGCCAATACTTTGATCACGTTGTCGCAGACTCAATCGGTAGTAGGGAAGTGTCAGTTGGCGAAAGAGAATGTACAGCGCGCTCTGACGATCTTTAAAGGTCGGATGTCTATGTCAGGTGGTGCCACAACGCTCGCAGCGTGTGGTGACCTTTCGAAGAGTCAAACTCTGATGGATGAAGTAGTGAAGGAGTATCCAAAAGATCTCCCTGTGACGATGATATCGGCGCCGTTTATAAAGGCGTTGATTGAAAAGGACCGCGGCAACCTGGACCAGGCTATTCAGTATCTCGAATCAATTCGCCGGTACGATCTTGGAATAATTGCGGGTCTTGCCAATAACTATGGGCGGGGTTTAGTTCTGCTCGACCAGAAGAAGGCAAACGAAGCAACAGTCGAATTCAAAAAGATTCTGGAACATCGAGCGATAGATTTTTTCTCTCCAGTCCATGCGTTGACCCAACTTCAGCTGGCCCGGGCGGCGGCTGCGAGCGGCGACATGACGTCGAGTAAAAAGTATTACCAGGACTTTTTTGTGGCATGGCGGGATGCTGATCAGGACCTTCCGGCGCTGGTGGAGGCCAAGAAGGAATACGCGGAGATGAAGTAGCTGTTAGACCCACAAGGTAGTTTCTATATTTCTCAATTGTTCAGTGTCCATTTCTCTTCTTCCATTGCGCCAGGTGCTTTTCGTCAATTTGCGAATGGTCGGAGAGAATTGTCTAGACGGAATTAGCGGGCCTCAGAAAATGGAAAAATGGCGATTGGAAAATGCCTCGCTCGGCGCTCCTGTGATATATTGCGAAGCCAAAAAACCCACTGCCATAAAAATTTAAAAAGGAACCTGAATTAAATGTCCGGACATTCGAAGTGGCATAGTATTAAACACAAGAAAGGCGCGCTCGATGCCAAGCGCGGCAAACTTTTTACTAAGTTTATTAAGGAGATCACGGTTGCCGCCAGGACTGGTGGCGGTGACCCCGACGCTAACGCTCGACTCCGCAAGGCCATCCTCGATGCGAAGAGTGGCAACATGCCCAACGACACTATCGATCGCGCAATTCGTCGTGGTACCGGTGAAGAAGAGGGCGTTAACTACGAAGAGATCACCTACGAAGGTTACGGTCCGGGTGGAGTTGCTCTCCTCATTGAATCAATGACCGATAACCGAAATCGAACCGTGGCCGAGATTCGTCATATCTTCTCCAAGAATGGCGGCAACCTCGGTGAGAGTGGGTCAGTAGGTTGGCTGTTTGAGAAGAAGGGATACATAGTCGTCGAAAAGGCTGCCAAGTCAGAAGATGAATTATTTGAGCTCGCAATCGAGGCTGGTGCTGATGATTTGCGCGATGACGAAGATAACTTTGAAATCATTACCTCACCTGAAGCCTTCGATACAGTGCTCACGGCGGTGAAGGGCTCAGGTATTGAACCCCAGGTCGCCGAGGTTGAAATGGTCCCGCAAAACTACATTCGACTCGAAGGTTCCGATGCGCGACAGATGCTGAAGCTAATGGAAGCGCTCGAAGATCACGACGACGTGCAGAAGGTATCCGCCAACTTCGATATTAGTGAAGCGGATATGGCGGCAGCGTGAAGATTAAGAAAAAGTCTTATAGGA
Organism: Pyrinomonadaceae bacterium; assembly: GCA_035646955.1. Lineage (GTDB taxonomy): Bacteria > Acidobacteriota > Blastocatellia > Pyrinomonadales > Pyrinomonadaceae > PSRF01. Next base: position 11,776 of record DASROI010000220.1, on the reverse strand, counting down.
ATAGGGCCTATAGGACCTATTAGTTTCCTCCAGCATCTTCAATCAACCTTAGGGCCAATCCATTTACAAAAACCTGGGCGTGAAATTGTCGTCCCCAGGACAGTGCGGTCACACCCCGGTACTCGTAAGCCTTGCTCACATCGAAGCGTGGTCCATATCCGGGATGCAGCTGTTTGCGAATTGAAGCTCTAATGTTTGGATCTGCGCCACGGTCCAACAAGAGTTGTGTTAAGGCAGCGGCCGGCTCCAAGCCTTGATGATTGATCCAGAATGCCGGCTGAGATACAACCGTTCCAAAGAGCGCCGTATGTCCTCCAAATTCTTCCGAGTCAACCTCGGCCTTCACATTTGGATCCATCCCCTGGTCCAGTAGCCAGCGAGCGATTTCCAATTCATCATAATCAGCGCACATATGAAGCAGAGAAGTTCCCTTAAGAGGAGTGCCCTGGGTTGCGTTTACGTCGTCGTGACAACCCAGCTCCGGCGGATAGATCTCTTCATGGCTAAAAGTTTTCTCGAGAAGTTTTGGGTCGCGCCTGAGATGACGCTCAAGCAGGTCTATGCGACCGCGATGAACTGCCATCGGAGGTGTGTCAGGAAGCTCAAGGCCGTGCGTTACGTACAGTTCGAGGATCTCGTGTTTCGCAAACGGCTTTCTACTATCGGTTTCGAGGACTACATCGACCGGAGCCAGACGTTTCCCGGAGTGGTCAATAACACGCGCACCTAACTCCAACATGAGTGCGGTACCGACTGCACTCAAAGTGTATGCTGGACCACCAAGTGAGTCATCGGCAGGTTTGGGGCTTCCTAACCATTGATGGAGCATCCGAGCTGTCGTGATCTTGCTCTGTAGTGTCGCTCGGTCGATCGCATGTTCAAGATCTCTCGCTCCCAGACCGTAAAGCATCTTGATAATTTCATCCCGCCCGAGATTTGACGCGTAGCTCATTGGTGGTCCCCAGTTACATTTGAGCGTTCCTCTCGCGTTTTCGTGAAGCAGTGAAGGATTTTTCTCGAGCAGAGCTTTCAGTTCTTCCAACTGGTCGAGCCAGATGGCCTCAATCACGCGACAAGCCTGGACCAGGCGGGGCCAGCTGGCGACGCCATAACTACGCGCCAACACAACCTGGGCATCTGCCAACTTGATTTCTGACTCTGGAGACGACAGCCACTCTCTTCCATGAGGATGGAAGGCGCTGAATTCACTGATAGCAGAAGGATCCCGCTGCTTGAATGCTTTTAGCAGGTTCTTAGCTTGATTCTTTAGCTGATCGAGATTTGGTCGTACGGGTAGGTGCCGGTTGGGATTGCTTAACTTTTTAGTAGACACACGAGCCTCCTTATCAAATGCCCGTGTCCGCTTCAGGCGAAAGGAGGTTCGCAAGGGAACCTTGAAACTTAGTTGCTTTGGGGTGAACTCAGTTCTTCCCGCGGACCGGCGGCGCCCCGTTTGCGCAAGAAGAAGGTAAGACTATTGGTGGGGAAGAGCAAGGGAAGGAAGCATCGGTTCAAATATTGGTCATTTCTCATTGATCATTTTCATTTCCGGTGAATGGCATCTGGTCGACTGTTTGATATGACAAAATGATAAATGATCGATGATCAATGACCAATGATCAATTATTAATTATCGGGGGTGTTCGGGCTTAGCTTCGTTTGCTGGTGCCCGTCTCGCCGGCATGTTCCTCGGCTGGCGCTTCGGGCGTCGGCTCACGCAACCGTTCGCCCATCACCACCAGCACGTTATGTGTTTGACCATCACCGGTTAAGGGGATCTCGTCGCTCCCCAGAAGTTGACCATCAAGTTCTACCGAGGCGACGCCGCGACTAAACCCTGATGGATTCTCAACCTTGATTCGATACACTCCGTTTTCCCGCCGATAGGTGATCTCAAAATCTCGCCACCAGCGAGGTACTGTCGGGTCTATCACGAGCTTGTCTCCCTGCAATTTGAACCCGAGGATCGACTCCAGACCCGCACGATACATCCACCCGGCCGATCCGGTGTACCACGTCCAACCACCACGACCAGTATGAGGGGGAACTGCGTAAACGTCTCCAACCGCGACGTAAGGTTCCACTTTGTATTTGTGCAACCCTGCTCGAGTAGACGAGTGGTTTATCGGATTGAGCAGTGAGAAAAGTTCGCCGGCTTTTTCACCATCACCAAGCATGGAAAATGCGATGAGCGTCCAGATAGCAGCGTGTGTGTACTGTCCTCCGTTTTCGCGAACGCCGGGAACGTAGCCTTTGATGTAGCCTGGATCAAGAGTGCCTTTATCAAATGGGGGTGTGAATAGAATAACCAGTCCGTCACCACGGCGAATCAGGTACTCTTCAACCGCAGCCATCGCCCGGCCCATTCGATACTGGTCCGAGGCCCCGGAAATTACTGACCATGATTGCGCGATAGAGTCGATGCGGCACTCTTCGTTCTGTGACGATCCCAATGGCGTGCCATCATCAAAGTAAGCTCGCCGGTACCAGTCTCCATCCCAACCTTTCTCTTCCAGCGCTTTCTTCAGGTTGTCGCAATGCTTCGTATAAGCATCGACTCGCTTACTTTCCTGCCGTCGCTCGCAAAGCGGCAGGAAACTATTTAGAGTTGTAAAGAGGAACCACCCTAACCAAACACTTTCTCCTTGACCGTGTTGGCCCACTCGATTCATCCCATCATTCCAGTCGCCGGCGCCCATCAAAGGCAGCCCGTGTTGTCCGACTGTTAAGCTTCGGTCCAACGCGCGAGCACAGTGTTCAAAGATCGTCGCCGTCTCCTGGGCGATTGATGGTTGGACATACGCTTCCTGCTCGTCTTCTCCCAGGATGGGTTGCTCAAGAAAGCCTACTACCTCGTCGAGTACCGAAGCATCATTAGTCACCTTGATATAAAAGGCAGTCACAAACGGCAGCCATAAAAGATCGTCCGAGATCCTGGTGCGTACGCCTCTGCCGGTAGGTGGGTGCCACCAGTGTTGGACGTCGCCTTCTTTAAACTGATGTGCTGCTGCCAGGAGGATTTGCTTGCGTGCGACTTCCGGCGCGCTGTAAACGAGTGCCATAACGTCCTGCAGTTGATCTCGAAAACCGAACGCACCTCCCGATTGATAGAACGCCGTTCTCGCCAGAATCCGACAGGAAAGTGTTTGATACAGCAACCAACGGTTCAACATCGGGTCGAGTGCTGCATCCGGCGTTCGGACTTCCACTTTGGCCAACAACTGGTCCCAATGAGTCAGCACTCTCTCGAAGGCCGCATTAACATTGCCAGGTTGCTTGAACTTCTCAATCAGTTCCTGACACTTCTCTTTGGTTTCCGCTTCGCCAAGCAAGAAGATGACCTCTCGACCTTCGTGTGGGGCGAGTTCCAGTTGAATTTGTAGAGCGGCACAGGGGTCGAGTCCGGCGCCATCGCGGTTTGCAAGGGTAACGCGGCGAAGTCCGGCAGGTTGATCCAGACCTCCATTTCTTCCGATGAACTCCTTACGATCACAAGTCGCACTCGCGAGTGGTTCGTTGGTGGCGTTGAATGCTACTCGCGTAGAGAACTCGTTATTGAAAGGATTTCGAGCAAAGATTGAGGCTGTAGCCTCATCAATCTCGGTAATGATGTAAGGCGCAGATGATGAACGGGACACTCCGAGTACCAACTCGTTGTAGTTTGTTATCGAAAGTTTCCGCGTACGAGGCGTCCGATTCCGTAAACGCAGTAGCGAAATCTTAACTGAAGCGTCCAAAGGCGTGAACAGCAATAGCTCTTGAGATATTCCGTGACTGGTATGTTCAAAGACTGTATAGCCCTGTCCGTGCCGAACTGTATACGGTTCGTTTTCCCGCACCGGTAGCGGAGTGGGCGTCCAAACCGTGCCTGAATCCTCGTCGCGAATGTAAACAGCCTCTCCGGGCGGATCGCTGACTGCGTCGTTGGACCAGGGAGTCAATCTATTCTCGCGACTGTTGACCGACCATGTGTAGCCGGCGCCGGTTTCGGTGACCTGGAAGCCGAACTCGTCTTCGTTACCGATTACGTTGGACCATGGCGCTGGCGTCCACTGACCGGCTCCGAGCACGGTTACGTATTCGCGTCCGCCCTGGTAGAAACCTCCCAAACCATTAAAGAAAGTCAGGTCGGGTCGAACGACGGGCGCTTCCGGATAAGTTTGCGATGCGAGTCTCGCCACCAGAGGTGCCGGTAGTGGCTCTTCGACGCGAGGTCGCTCGATCTGGTCCTGGACCGAGCCTCGATCGGAAACAATAACGACCCGCGCCACGGCGTGAATCAAAATCCGATCGGCTTCGGATATTTGATCCGATCGTCGTAGATAAACCCCACCGGGCTTGTCCTGCAGACCCTGGAGCCCGCTCGTACGTATGACTGTTTCCAACTCATGATGCAGCTGTTGTTGGTAGCTTGTTGGACTATCATTCAAAACAATCAAATCGACTCTCAAGCCCTTATAGTGGAGATACTCGTGACCTCGGACCAGTTTTCGAACAGTTCCCAGATCGGCCTCGCTGTCGATGCGTACCACGACAATTGGAAGGTCGCCGCTGATGCCATAAGCCCACAAACTTGATTGGGCCTTGGTATTGAGTGCCAGCACGTGTGGTTGGGGCCTCAAGGAAGGATCGGAGTACACGATGCGGGCAGCCAATCGTTGGAACAGGTGAGCTTCTTCCGAATCAATGTTCAGATGGCTCATCTCAACCTGGGCCTTGGTCCATGCCAGTCTCAATTCGCGCTCGAAGATGTTCGGGTCGTGATACTTGTCAGCCAACGCCAACGCTTTTTCGCGAGAAAACGCGACGCCGGTTGTAAATGAACACGTGACTGTCTCGTTTGGCTGAATACGAACTCTTCGTCGTAAACTGAAAACTGGATCGAGGACTGCTCCGGTGGTGTTTGAGAGCGGCCGATCCTCCACTACGGCGATGGGATTGTTCGCCGACCTTCCGCGTCCAAGAAAGCGCCCGCGGTCGGTCTCATACTGCAAGGCGCCAATGAGTTCGCCCTCGACCACAACGACATGAATACCCCAGATTTGTTGCTCGTCGCTGGACCTCCGTCGGCGATGAGCTATCAGGGCGTTCTCGCTCATGATGCATTCAGTCTCGATGAACAAATTGCTGAATGCCGGGTGAGCCGCATCAGCCTGAGGTGAAGCCAGCACAATCTCCGAATAACTGGTGAGTTCGATCTCCCTGACTCGGGTTGAAGTGTTGGTTAGAGAGATGCGGCGTATCTCAGCGTTATCTTCGGCAGAGACCAGGATCTCCATGCGGGTGGCAATGCCCGGATCGGTACGTCGAAACTCAACTTTGTCTTCCGAGAAGGCAACGTGATAGGAGAGAGGCTTTTTCTGCGTGGGTTGATAACCCGGCGACCAGATAGTGCCGCTTCGTACGTCGCGCAAGTAGATAAAGGCGCCCCAGTTGTCGCGTGTAACGTCTTCGCGCCAACGGGTAACAGCATTCCCGTCACACTGTGAATATCCGCCACCCGCAGTCGAAACCATTACGTTATAGCGGCCGTTTGAGAGAAACTGCGTACGAGGCGTATCCAGGTGTGGGGAATTGTAGATACGTGTAATCATCCCCGGCATTGTTTGTGTAACTCGACCCGTCAGCACTTCTTCTGCCCGCGGATGTACTGCCGGCACTCCGATCGGTATGCGTTCCTGAAGCAATAACTCCGTTGCCTGGACCACCGGCTCGGAGTGAAATCTCTTTTCGGTTGGATCTTCCTGGAGGATGTTCGCCAGTGCTACCAGGCTCATGCCCTGGTGGTGAGTCATAAACGCTCGAATTAGAACTGAAGTCTGACCCTCGGGGACGCGCTCACCGGTAAAGTCAATCGACTCATAGAATCCGTATGGACCAAGTGCACCTCTGTTTTGCAAACGACGCAGATTAGTGATCGTTGCGTGCGGCGCAATCTCAATTGCCAGGATGCAACCGTAAGGTGCGACCACTAGATCTTCGATCAATCCGCGTTTCAATCCCAAACCGGGCACGCCAAACGGTCCATACTGATAATTGAAATTGAGATCTCTAACGTTATAGGCCGCTTCGGATATTCCCCACGGAACGTTGCGTTCTACACCGTATTCAACTTGACGTTTAACAACTGTTCGATAGGTCTCGTCGAGCAAGGTACCCGGATAATTTCTCATAACCAGTAAGGGCATGAGGTACTCGAACATCGTTCCGGTCCAGGAGATCAACGCTCGTCCACCATCGACTTTTGCCAGTGGACGACCCATGCGGAACCAGTGCTCTTGTGGAACGTCACCTTTAGCAATGGCTACGAAACTGGCCAATCGAGCTTCAGACGCGAGTAGGTCGTAGTAAGAGTCGTCCGCTTTCGCCGAACTCACGTTGTAGCCAATGGGAAAGAGTTTTCTTTCGAGGTCAAAGAGGAAGGTGAAATTCATATCCTCGATGATTTGATCGCAAGTGCGCGCCAGCCGGCTTAGACGAGAAAGTAGATCGTTCGAAGCTGCGGCGGCCTCTTCAAGCGCTCTGGTTAACCTGGTAGCAGATTGATGTGAGGTCGAACCATCGTTGCTTTGCAGAACTGCGATCTGGACCAGGGCGCGATCACAAATCTGCGGGATGTCTGCGAGTGTCGGAACAATTTTCAGGTGCTCCAGTATCGTCTTCCATTCTTCTGAGGCAACCGTCCCTTCTGACTCGAGCAGCGCCAGTAGACGTCCCCATGTCGCCAGCGTGTCGCCATCTCGCTGACAAGATTGGACCTGGTGTTGCAAGGCCCCGACCCACCAACGCAGTTCTTTAAAGTTAACTTCGCCGTGCTCGTGGGCCAGCGCATTCACAATATCTTCAATTTCGGATGCGCGGCGGTTCAACGAATCGACGAGGACGAACCATGAAGCGAGGTTCTCATGTGTATCCATCATCGCCAGCATACGACAAGCCGCTACCTCGTCGCGCAACTGGCTGACCGTAACGACGTCAGTGCGTTGCCGAAGTTCGCCCAACCTCGTGACTTCGACCGAGATTGCATCGATCGTGTCGGTTAGTCCTTCAACCACCTTCTTGCTAAAGAGCTGTAAATCAGGTAACTCGACGCAAGCCTGTTTCACCGCATGGAGATGACCGGCAAGATTCCCGCTGTCTACAGTCGAAATGTATTGCGGCATTAAAGGTTCAAGCGTCGTCGTTTCATACCAGTTGAAAAGATGACCATGGAGTTTCTTCAGGCTGGATACTGTCGAGAGCGTCAACTCTTGCCGCTCGACGAACTCCAGACATCCGACATATCCGAGATCTCGTGCTGAAACTGTTGCCAATAAAAGAAGGCCGATATTTGTCGGGGACGTTCTATGAGCTACGACCGGATTCGGATCTTCCTGAAAGTTATCGGGTGGAAGCCAATTGTCCTGGGCGCCAACGAAAGTCTCAAAAAATCTCCAGGTACGGCGTGCGATGACCCGAATCAACGCGATCTCATCGGCGGTGAAGCTTTGAAGTTCGCGAATGATAGGTCGACTTACTAGATAAGCAATCAATGGAGACGACAGCCAGAGCACGCCCAGACCAACCATCACCGGCATGGCAGATGGATGCAACATGAACGTTAGCAGTATCGCCACGAAGGTCAACATGACGGCCGGCATCATGTATGAGAGAAATCCGGCGAAATCTCGACGTGCCGATCTCTCAGCCTCAGCCGCAGAAACCCACTCGAGTAAATTTTTATGCGAGATAAGATTTCGATAGAGCGTCCGGACAATGGCATCTAGCATCAAGTACGCCTGATGCGGTAGAAAGATAAAAGTGAGGATGATCTGGAACGTGTTAGTGCGGATGTCACCCCACACGGTCCAAAAATGGCTGGTCCACGGGATGCCTCTAGGATGAATCAGTAGTCCAGTACTCACGTGTAGATAAACCGGGAAAGCAATGTCAAGGAGAACAAACAGAGTCCATAAGAGTGGCTTGCCGGGAAACAAGGCACAGGCAGCGATCAGCCATATAAATAACGACGGGCCAACAAGGCTGCGCCGGATGTTGTCGAGAATTTTCCAGCGGGCGATGATAGGCAGCGTATTACGCACCTTCCGGCCACTGGAATCCTTCACATTGGGAAGAGTCCAACTCAGAATTTGCCAGTCGCCACGCGTCCAACGATGCTGTCGCTTGGAATAAGCTTCATAGGAAGATGGATAGTCGTCGAGTAATTCGATGTCTGTTGTGAGTGCCGCCCGCGCAAATAACGACTCGAACAAGTCATGACTTAATAAGGCGTTTTCTGGCACTCGATCGCTGAGCGTTGTTTGGAATGCGTCGACGTCGTACAAGCCTTTGCCGGTGAAACTACCTTCACCGAAAAGGTCCTGGTAGACATCGGAAACTGCGGTCGTATAAGGATCGATCCCGGTATTTCCCGAGAAAACTTCCGCAAATTTTGACCGTGACGCGCTACTGAGTGAAATGCTGACTCGAGGTTGAAGTATTCCATACCCGCGGACAACGCGGTTTAGCGACGGATCAATTTGAGGTTTATTAAGCGGATGAATCGCTGTACCGATCAGAGTTCGAGCGACATCTCGAGGGAGTTGCGTATCAGAGTCGAGCGTTATGACATATCTCGTGGAAGACAGCAGTGATTCGTCAGCAGTCGCAACAATGAAAGTCGTATGGTGATTGCCGCGCAGCAGTCGATTGAACTCTTCCAGCTTCCCACGTTTCCGCTCCCACCCCATCCACTTCTTTTCGCCCTCGTTCCACAAGCGACGTCTATGAAATAGATGGAATCGTTGATACTCGTTACCGCCGTGTTTCCGGTTGAGGTCCTCAATACCACTTTGGGCCAGAGCAAGTAAGCGGTCATCGTCAGGAGTGGTCTCGGAAGCAGCGTCGGGAAAATCGCTAAGAATTCCAAAATAGATCTGTTTTTGCTGGTTCGCGAGAAAATGGACCTCGAGGCGTTCTATCAGTTCGGATACTTGAGCTTCGGCTGTGAAAATTGTGGGAACAACCACAAAGGTTCGGGCTGAGTCGGGAAGCCCGTTGACCGTGTCCATTCTTGGTAATAAACGAGGCTCAAAGAAGTGCGTTACGTCCCAGTTGAGCACGGCCAAAGCGAGGTCACTCGCAGGGAGCAGAGCCAGCACAGCAGAGAACAACAGGAACGCCCAACTAACGTCGTAGCGTTGCATGACGCTAACCACCAGGATGATCACCAGCAGCGTCATGAAGGCAAACACGCTGAGGTACGAAGCAGTTGGATGGTGAAGAAAGAAGCGCCGAATACTTTCAACAACTCGTGGCTGGTACCCGAAGTTGGCTTCAAGTTTTGGTAGACCTTCATCGATTAGGTAGTAGCCTACATGTGCCTCGGGCGCCGATTTATCGGTATTTTCCGCTGCCAGCTGCAACGCGACTTTTGCTACATCCAATTCACTGGCATGGGTTCGTTTGCTGATCCGCTCGACCACATGCCGGTAGCGATCACGAGAGGCGAACTCCATATTCGAATAAGCGTCGGCCGGATCCTGCCCGAGCAGCGGATCGACCAGGCTCACCTTCTCAAAGAAGTCTCGCCAATCCAGAGTCGACAACAAGCGCATGCTGGTGATGATGTTTCCGACGGTAACTTGCGCAGCCGCTTGCCGTTGGTGTTCGAGATGGATTATCTGCTCGATGCTTAACTGTTTGCGATTGAGCCGTTCCTCGATCCAGTCGAGTACCTGGGTTACCGAAGGATGTTGTTCCCTGAGCCGCTGGATGAGTTGGACCACAAATGTTTGGGCCAACTCTTCACGCTTACCCAATCTTTCATTGATGAGGGGAAGCATGCCCGACGGTTGGCGACCGGCGAGTTCGAGCAGTCTGTCGGCGAGACGATCCGCCTCTTCTCGTTCATCACGCGCGCGAATGATGGTTGACGCAAGCCGGCGAAGATTTTCCACGAGGGCAAGGCGGAGGGTGATCGCTACAGCCCAAATTTCGCCGATGGTGAGTGGTGAAACTGACTGATAAGAAGCAATAAAGCGACGGAGTGTGTGCGTGTCGAGACGTGAATCAGTGTGACCTATCAGGGCCAGGGCGAGTGCGTATATGCGTGGATAGTTTCTTAACTCGCCCTCAGCGAGTTTTGGGAGTTCGTGATAGTAACCTTTTGGAAGATCCTCACGAATTTCACGCAGTTGTTCTTCGACAATATGGAAGTTATCGACCAGCCATTCAGCGGCAGGAGAGATCGGTTTCCCAGTTCGAATAGCTTCGACCAGGAGCCGGTAAGCGGTGACGAGCTTTCGGCCATTACTCTCCAACCGGGGCAGAAGTTGTGCGCGTCCCTTTCGAGTGACTGTCTTATGTTTTTCGGCGAGCGTGCGTGCGTACTGCTCAAGTCGCTCGACGCTATAGATCTCCGCTCGCAGCGGCTTCTGTTCCGCGTCACGTGGTTGATTTCGAAGTTTTGCTAAAAGACTCTCGAACATCGTTGTCGAGGGGAACGAAATAAAGGCCAAAAAACTCCTGGTTTAGATTATCAACACAAGAGTCGCGATTGTTTAACGCGGGGGTCTCTTTTGGGGAAATTGAGAATACCATGAATCGTGAAATTTTCTTTAAAGGTCTGATTACCAGCCGCTTGAACCGATGCCGAAGTACAAAGCAGGAAGCTAAGAAAACAATCGATGGTTGAAAAAGATCAAATGCTGATTAACGGATGTTTGCGTGTATACTCGGCACGCTCGACGATCATGAAACTCTTATACTCACTGCATGCGTGTTCTTGGAGTTGATCCAGGTAGTCAGACCACAGGTTGGGGTGTTATCGAAGGCGATGGCAATAAGTATTCGCTTGTCGATTTTGGTTTCATCAAGCTTTCGAGCGCTACGAGTTTTGCGACGAGACTATTGAAAATTTGTGAAGGTCTTGAAGAGGTGATTAGCCAACACCGCCCTGATGTTTGTTCGCTTGAGGATGCGTTTCTCTCGCAGAATGTCAAAGTGAGTATGAAGTTGGGCCAGGTTCGAGGCGTCGTGCTACTCGTTGCCGAACGTGCGGCACTTGAGATTCACGAATATCCGCCGCGACTAATCAAGCAGACGGTAGCTGGTTACGGAAACGCTGAGAAGCACCAGGTGCAGGAAATGGTCCGACTTTTACTCTCGCTGAAGAAGGCACCCTCGCCTCACGATGCGGCAGATGCTCTGGCGGCGGCCATTTGCCATTTCCATCATGCGCAGTTTGCCCGGAGAGTTGCTCGAGTTAGTTAATAATTGATAATTACTGACGGCTTTCGTTTTAGAGAGTCCTCACCCGAAAAACCTCATTTAAGGAACACTTAGTATGGCTCCTCACAAGCTGTTGCTACGTTGCGTCGTTCTTTCAATCCTGATTGCCAACAATGGTTCGGTCAATGCGCAGAAGCGAAAGCCTCCTCCGGGCGGTAGAGTCGCGATCGTTGTTGATGATCGACTTGCTGCGGTTAGAGCCAGTCCGCAACTCAATGGCACGCTTGTTCGGCGCCTGGGAAGAGGTCGGTTGGTAGCCATTCGTGGAAAACGGGAAAGCAAAGACGGTGTTGTTTTCTTCTTTGTTAACGTAACAAGCAGAACCCACGGCTGGATTCAACGAGAAGCATTGGTTTCTCCGTCACAACGAGGAGACGATGCGCGAGTAGTGAGAATCATTAAGTCCTCCGCATCGGAGTTTGAGAGAATTTCGCTGGCGCGCATCTTTCTCGACTATTTTCCACGCTCGAGTATGCGTCCCGGTATTTTGCTGCTGATGGGTGAC
>DASROI010000219.1:0-15994 GCA_035646955.1 Pyrinomonadaceae bacterium | reverse complement strand
CTGAGCTACTTATACGGTCGGCATTCGTTCAAGTTTGGGGGCGACTTCCGCATTTTTTACAATAACAACTTCACGCAGGACACCGGTTTGTTCAACTTCCCGTCAGTGGCGGCCTTCCTGGCGGGCAACGCAAATTCCTTCACCATCAACCTCAGTGAACGCGCCAGCAGCATCAAGCAAAACGCGATTGGACCATTCGTGGTGGACAGTTTCAAATGGCGCTCCAACCTGACCCTTGAGCTTGGCATGCGATACGATTTGAACATGACGCCTACGGAACGTTATGACCGGTTCGTGGTCTTCGATCCGGTCACGGACTCGTTGCTCCGCGTTGGTAAAGATATCGACCAGCCGTACCACACCAACTTCAAAAACTTCCAGCCGCGGGTGGGCTTTGCGTGGGATCCATTCAAAGATGGCAAAACTTCAGTGCGCGCCGCATACGCGATACAGGTCGAACAACCGCTTACGAACGTCGTTAACCAAACGTCGAGCAACCCGCCGCTGGCAACCCCACTGCAGTTCACCGGCACTATCAGGTTCGACAACGCCATCAATCTCGCGCGAGCAGCCGGTAATTCACTGGTGACTGTGGATTACAACTACGACAATGCCTACGTGCAGTCATGGAATCTCAACGTTCAGCGCGAGCTCCTTCCCAATCTCGCCGTGATGTTGGGCTACTTCGGCTCGAAGGGCACACACTTGCGCATCTCGCGCAACATCAACCAACCCGTGAACGGCGTGCGCCCTTTTCCGCGACTGTCGGACTCGAGTCCGCTCTTGCCGGGCGCAGCCATCGGAAACATCACGCAGGTTGAGGGAACCGGCAACTCCAGTTACAACGCTCTCTGGGCCACCATCACCCGCCGCTTCTCGCGAGGTTTGCAATTCAATGTTGCGTATACCTGGTCGAAGTCTATTGACTACAACTCACTGAGCGCACCGCCGACGGCTATCACCGTCCAGGACAGTTACGACCTGCGAAATGATCGCGGGCTTTCTGATTTCGATGCGCGTCACCGTCTCGTCCTGAGCGGGATTTATGAGCTGCCGTTCAAAGGCAATCGGATTAAGGAAGGCTGGCAATTGGCGGCGATCGTTCAACTGCAAAGCGGGAATCCGGTTAATCTCATTACGACGAACGCAGCAGTTAATGGGGTAGCAAACACACTCCGGCCGGATGTCGCCGGCCCGGTCGAGATCGTTGGGCGTGTAGATCGCTGGTTCGATATCAGCGCGTTCACGGCGGTGTCGCGCTTCGGGAATCTTGGGCGCAACGTTATCATCGGACCCGGGTTTAGCAATGTAGATTTCTCGGTGCTCAAGAACATAGAAATCAAAGAAGACCTGCGCTTACAATTTCGGGCTGAAGTATTTGATCTGCTTAATCACGCCAACTTCGGACAGCCAGGAAGAGTAGTCGGGAGCGCGACCTTTGGACAGATTTTCAATACTCGTTTTCCCACCGGCGACTCGGGCTCATCGCGTCAGTTGCAGTTTGCTTTGAAGTTCTTGTTTTAGTGGGTGTTAAAGTTGGTGCCACCATGGGTCGAGACTACCTGGAAACTCAGGATTCTCAGCGCCAAAGGCACGAATGTGATAACCCAGGGCAAGAACCGGTAAAGGTCATAACAATCTCGGAAGCGCTGAATGCGCGACATTAAATGATTCAACTGAAAATCGTGAGGATTCCCTGTTGCTTCTTTTTATTTCGCGCCTTTGGTCCTAAGAGTCTACTCTTTTTTCAAGCCGTGCTTAGAAGAATTCTCCAATTGAGTTTCAACAAGGTGGTGGACCAGGCGCTGCTGGTGGTGCTGGGCTCCGCTTTGCTCTTTCTTTCTCCGCCGCCTGCATCCGCCGGGGAGTCACCGAAGAGAGTGCTCATCTTTTCATCAGAACAGCAGCAAGGGCCTGGCGTCCTCATTGTGAATCAGTCCATCCGCTCGACACTCAAGAACGGCTTGCCCGGCCCCTGCCTCTTCTACTATGAGGCGCAGGACAGCTTCAGAATTCCTAATGAGAAGTATGAAGGAGAATTGGTCAGGCTGCTGCAACGCAAGTACGATGGAGAGCGTTTCGACTTGATCTATGCGCTCGGCACGCCCGCCCTGAAATTTCTACTGAAACACCGGGGCGAACTCTTCACCGATACTCCGCTCATTTACGTTGTCGTAGACCAAAGGCAAGTTGCCAACCTTGACCTCGGGCCGAACGTCACTGGGGTGGGAGGGAAAATGGAGCTGGCCCCCACGCTCGACATTGCACTCGCCTTACAGCCACAAACGCAAAGGGTCGTGGTAGTGGCGGGCAATGCGTCTGCTGACACTACCTACCTGGCACTGGCGCGACAGGAGTTTCGCCCATATGAAGGCAAGGTCGAGTTCACCTATCTCATCAACCTGCCGATTGATGAGCTAAAAAAAAGGCTGGCCGGTCTACCGGAGAAGAGCGTCGTTTTTTATTTGTCCGTTAACTCGGACCCCACGACCAGAATCTATACCAGCCCGGAGGTGCTTACTCTGTTGGCTTCGTCGTCGAGCGTACCCATTTACGCAGCCTCTCAGATATACATCGGAAATGGGACGATTGGCGGACGGTTGCTTAATTTGGAAGAGATTGGGACTCGCGCGGCTGAGATAGGATCTCGAATTCTGGCCGGGGAGAGTCCCCAGAACATTCCCTCGCAAACTATCCCGAGCGCTGCAATGTTTGATTGGAGACAACTGCGTCGTTGGGGCATAGACGAAGCGAAGTTACCGCCCGGAAGCATTGTTCGTTTCAGGGAGTTTTCGGTCTGGGAGTTGTACAAGTGGCGCATCATCGGCGCTGTTTCGTTGATTATTCTCCAGGCGTTCCTCATTATCGGGCTGCTCATAAGTCGGGCGAAACGCCGCAAGGCGGAAGAAGCTTCTAAGCTAAGTGAGACGCGCTACCGCACCGTCGTCGAGACCCAGACAGAATTGATCTGCCGCTATCAACCTGATACGACCCTGACATTTGTCAACGACGCGTACTGTCGTTATTTCGGCAAGACCAGCGAACAACTGATAGGAACGAAGTTTAGCGAGCTTCTGCCGGAGTACGCCCGTGATGCTGCGCTTGCTCACATCGCGTCACTGATCGAGAACCCACGGCGCGAACCTTATGAGCGTGAAGTCGTCCTACGCAATGGTGAGGTGGGGTGGCACGAATGGGTAGATCATGTAGCTCAACCCACAAATGGTGACGGAATTGAGTTACAGGGAATCGGGCGGGACATCACTGAGCGTCGACGAGCCGAAGAAGAGTTGCGACTGAGCGAAAGGCGATTTAGAGATATGGCCGATTCCTCAACGATTCTGATCTGGCTTGCTGATGCCGACATGCAATGCACCTATTTCAACCAGCGTATCCTTGACTTCACGGGCCGGACGATGGACCAACTACTCGGCGAAGGCTGGTTAGAAATTATCCACCACGACGACGTTCAGCGATGCGTGGATGCCTATACCGCTGGATATGAAAAGAGAGAACCGTTCGTATTGGAGTTCAGAATTCGCCGAGCCGACGGCGAGTTTCGTTGGATCTACGATACAGGAGCCCCTCGATTTGGTACCAACGGAGAGTTGCTGGGTTACATAGGCTCCGCCTTCGACATGACGGACCGCAAGGCCGGCGAAGAAGCAAAAAATAATTTGGCGGCGATCGTCGAGACTTCGGATGATGCGATTTTGAGTGAGACGTTGGACGGTATAATCATCAGCTGGAATGCTGGCGCCGAAAAGATCTATGGGTACTCTGCCAACGAAATTGTAGGGCAGCATGTTTCGATTCTGGCTCCTCCTGAACTGAAAGTTGAAGTGCAGGGAATTGTTGACCGTGTTAGTCGCGGCGAGGGTGTGGATCATCTGGAAACACAGCGTGTGTCCAAAGAAGGAATGCGCATCGATGTTTCTTTGACGATCTCCCCTATCCGGAATGAACGCGGATTAATTATGGGTGCTTCAACTATTGCTCGCGACATAACTGCCCGCAAAAAGGCCGAAGTAGAGGAACGACAGCATCGAACGGAACTAGCCCACCTCTCGCGAGTGACGATGCTGGGGGAACTATCCGGTTCCCTCGCTCACGAGTTGAATCAGCCGCTTACAGCCATCCTCAGCAATGCCCAAGCTGCACAACGCTTCCTCGCGCACGACGACGTCGATCTCAACGAAGTGCGCGATATCCTCGGCGACATCGTGAAACAGGACAAGCGTGCGGGAGAAGTCATTCATCGTCTGCGCCTCTTGCTAAAAAAGAGCACAGTTGAACACCAACCCCTCGATCTTAATGAAGTGGTCAGCGAAGTGCTCAAGCTGGTTCGTAATGACTTGCTCAATCAAAGAGTGACCGGACAAATGGAACTCGCACCCGAACTACCAACCATAATCGGAGACCGGGTGCAGCTTGAGCAGGTCGTGCTGAACCTCGTGATGAACGGCTGCGACGCAATCGCCACGGGCCCGGCCGCAAATCGCAAACTCATCATTCGCACGGCCCTAAATAACGGAGATGGGGTCTGTGTTTCCGTCGCTGATCAGGGTGTTGGGTTGGCGCCAGATAATCTTGAGAAGGTGTTTGAGCCATTCTTCAGCACCAAACCGCATGGCATGGGACTCGGCCTGTCGGTTTGTCGCACGATCATTGCGGCCCATGGCGGGAAGTTGTGGGCGGCGAACAACGGAGATCGGGGGGCCACATTTTACTTCACGATTCCGGCGCAACCGGAGATTCGGTCATGAGTGATAACTCACCAATAGTTTTTGTTGTGGATGACGATCCGGACGTGCTTAAGGGACTGGCGCGCCTGTTGCGCTCGGCAGGTTTGGAGGTCGCCGCCTTCAGTTCACCTCACGCATTTCTTGAATTACACGACTCTAGCGCTCCAGGTTGTCTTGTGCTCGATCTTGCAATGCCCGGCTTGAACGGACTTGAACTGCAAGGGGCGCTGAAGGCGAAAGGCAGCGCGATTCCGATTGTTTTTCTTACAGGACGTGGCGATATCCCGATGAGCGTGCAGGCCATGAAGGGAGGTGCTCTGGATTTCCTCACCAAGCCGGTGAATGACGAAGACTTGTTGAGAGCCATTAACGCCGCGCTCGAAAAAGATCGCATTGGTCGAGAGAGCCGCTCCGAACTGGATGAAATACAACAACGTTTGTCTGCGCTCACACCGCGCGAACGCGAAGTTCTCACGCATGTTGTCTCAGGACAGCTGAACAAGCAGATAGCGAATGATCTCGGCACCGTGGAAAAAACCATAAAGGTCCATCGCGCTCGCGTGATGGAGAAAATGAAGGTGAATTCCGTCGCCGAACTTGTACGCCTAACTGAGCGCTTAAAAACCATCGAATGATGGAATGATGGAATAGTGGAATCAAACACCTGCCCTCCGACCCTCGGTCCTTTCTAATTTCAACTGCAACGTCTGCTCCCTGTTGGCCCAAAGTCTAATAACCCAAGGTCCAATATCTTTCACCGACCCGTTTTCCCTACAGTGGCGGCCGCAATAACAATCGATCCTGGATTCCCTCAAAGAAACCCGAGGTGGATAAATGAAGAAAGCCCGCATTCTATTAGGAGATTCCCAGAGCTTGCTGATGGAGGCTCTCGCCAAACTCCTGGAGCCGGAGTTTGAAGTTGTTGGCATGGTTACCAATGGCAGTGAGTTGCTAAAGACCGTCTTGGATCTCAGGCCGGACATTGTCGTTCTCGATGTTTCAATGACGGTGCTTAATGGGCTGGAAGCGGGCCGTTGCCTTAAGACTAGTCTCCCGAGGATTAAGTTGATCTATCTGACCATGGAGCAGGACACCGACATGGTTGACGAGGCTTTTCGACTAGGCGCGGCAGCTTACCTACTGAAGAATTGCAAGGCTTCCGATCTGCTTGATGCGATCCGCGGAGCATGGTTCAGGTCTTCATACTTGATGCCGTTTATGACCAGGAGAAAAACAATTGTGGGCTCGTTCAGGAAGGGCCGGGCCGGACGGAAGGATCCCTTGGGACTTACTTTACGTCAACGTGAGGTGCTCCAACTATTGGTTGAAGGACACTCGATGAAAGAAGCCGCACAAGCCCTGCGGATTAAGCCTCGCACCGTTGCATATCACAAATACAGGATAATGGACGATTTTAACCTCGACTCAAACGCCGCCTTACTCAGGTTTGCATTGAGAAAGGAAGTAGCGTGATTGACAGAGGATAGTGTTCCCTTATCTCACAAAATCTGATCGTTTGAGTTTCCAAAACGGCGAATCAGTATCCCATCAGGGTCTTGCACAGAGAGTCTCCATCACTTGCTAGTCGGCTTTGCTCCAGAGGCCAAAATGTTTATCGCCAACATTCCAGGAGCTTCCCTAGTGCCTTCAGATCTGTCACCTCTGTCTATGTATAGGCCTAAAGTCCAATAACCCAAGGTCCAATATCTTTCCTCTCCCGCTCCAGTTACAGTGCGCCAATCTTGACTAAGACCAGATCCCTAATTGCTGTCGTAGATGACGAAGAACCCATCCGCAAAGCTTTGAGCCGGCTAATACGCTCCGCCGGCATGGACGTGGAAACCTTTCCGTCCGGTACCGAGTTGCTCAAATCGATGTCGGCCCATCGGCCCCACTGCATCGTGCTGGACCTGCATATGCCCGTAATGAACGGTTTTGAAGTGCAAATCTGGATGGCCAAGTCCGGGGTGAGAGTGCCAGTCATCGTCATAACCGGCCACGACTCTGATGATACGCGCAAGCGAGCGTTGGAAGGGATGCCCGTAGCTTATCTCCGCAAACCCGTCGACGATCAGGCACTGCTCGACGCCATTGAGCTGGCGCTGAGCCACAACTTGGAACGATGAGAGTGAGGAAATGATGAGTTTTAGAAACCGCCTTCGCAGAAAGCTCCTCGGTACAACTCTTGTGAGCCTGGCAATAGTGGGTTCGTTGTATGGCATTAACAAATCTCGGGAGCAGCCGAAGCCAAACAGCACGGTCGAAGCTCTCGCCCTTTGTGATGGTCGTTCTCCTTTGACTCATGCAGTCCTCGCACGTGAATCAATCTTCGAGACAAACTCGGACGCTGCGGCAAATCAGCCTCCTTTAATCAATGCAGCGAGCGCTCCGGCTCCTGCGCCCAAAGGAATGGTCTGGATCCCGGGCGGTGAATTTTCCATGGGCGCCGAAGATCCCAACATGAGTGATGCTCGCCCGTTTCACCGCGTAGCGCTCGACGGATATTGGATAGACCAGACGGAAGTGACTAACGAAGAGTTCGCACGCTTTGTGAAGGCTACCAATTACATGACCGTTGCCGAGCGCAAACCCGACGCGAGGGAATTCCCTGGAGCACTTCCGGAGAATCTTGTACCCGGTGCTGTCGTTTTTACTCCTCCACCTACTGCAGTGTCACTGAATGACCATTACGTCTGGTGGAGCTATGTGCCGGGAGCGAACTGGCGCCATCCGGAAGGACCCAAGAGTGATCTACAAGGGAAAGAAAAACATCCCGTGGTCCACATCGCCTTTGAAGATGCGGAAGCTTATGCAAGGTGGGCCGGGAAGCGTCTGCCTACAGAAGCCGAATTTGAATTCGCCGCCCGCGGTGGTCTGGATCGCAAACGGTTTGCCTGGGGCGATGACTTCCGGCCGAGCGGTCCGTTTCGTGCAAACACTTTTCAAGGTCACTTTCCCGAGAACAACACAGGTGAAGATGGTTTTATCGGTACGGCTCCAGTTGGCTCGTTTGCTCCCAACGGCTTTGGACTATTTGACATGGCCGGGAATGTTTGGGAGTGGACGTCTGATTGGTACAGACCTGACTACTACCAAAGCCTTGCCCTGCAAAAGAAGGTTGCGCGCAATCCGCAAGGACCATCCGACAGTTTTGACCCGTCAGAGCCTGGCGTAGCGAAGCGCGTGCAAAAGGGCGGTTCTTTTCTTTGTACGGACGAGTACTGCGCTCGCTATATGCCAGGTGGGCGTGGAAAGGCCGAGCCAAACACCGGAACGAACCATGTGGGCTTTCGCTGTGTACGGTAGCAAAGAGCACGACACGCTTTGATCGAACAACTTTCACAAAGAGAGAAACCAAACAAAGATGAGTCACACACCCCTTAAAGCAATCGCACTGTTATTTGGTATGTGCTGTCTCGCGACGGCAGCGTTCTCACAGACGGCGGAGCAGCCCAAACCATTGCCTGGGCCAAAACCTGAGCACTTCAGCGCAGTGGCTTCGCTACCACGAGCCAAGACAGCCACAGCATGGGTAGACGTGCGGGTTTCCCGCTACTCGAGCAATTCGAAGACTCAGGAAATGGCAAATGCGTTGGTTGCGGGCGGGCAGGACGAGCTAGTGAAGGCGCTCGAGAAAGCTAAAACCGTAGGTCACATCTCGCTAAGTGGTCGGGTGGGCGCTTTCGATTTGAAACTGGTTCGCAGTCGAAAGACCCCGACGGGCCGGCGAATTATCGGTGTTTCAGATCGCCCGATCGCCTTTTTGGAAGCCTACGCCGGCAGCAGATCAAGTGATTACCAGGTTGGAATTTTGGTCATCGATTTGAAGCTGAATAAAAACGGGAAAGAGGTCGGTGAGGGAATGTTGATCTATGCCTCAAAAGTCAAGATCGAAAACGGGAAGATCGACATTGAGTACGTCGGTATGGAGCCGATTCGTTTGGCAAACGTGCGTAAAAACTAAATGAGCTTTCTGTTTGCGGAAACGAATTTAGCAAGCTCTAAGGAACGACAAAAGGAGAATTCTGAGATGAGAAGAATTATTACGCTTTGCCTGCTCTCGTGCCTGATCGCCAATGTGACATTGGCTGCACGAGCTGCAACAAGACGGGATAGCGCCTACATACCTGCTGCGATGGCCGCGGAAGGCGGGCTATCCGCGGAACAAATGGACAACTTACTAGCGCCCATCGCGCTTTACCCGGATCCGCTGCTGGCGCAGATCTTTCCCGCTTCGACCTTCGTCGATCAGGTAGACCAGGCAGCGCGCTGGCTGAGGAGTAATAAGGACAACCCCGCGAAAATCGACACTCAAAACTGGGATGTGAGCGTTAAGTCAGTTGGTCACTATCCCCAAGTAATCTACATGATGAGCGACAAGTTGGATTGGACCACAGCTTTGGGCCAAGCCTATGTCAACCAATCAACTGATGTGCTGACATCAGTCCAGCGACTGCGAGCTCGAGCCAAGGCAGCAGGCTACCTTGCCACGACACCACAACAGATAGTTATTGTGGAGAAGGAGGTCATCAAGGTAGTACCTGCTCAACCGCAGGTGATCTACGTTCCCACCTACAACCCACAAGTTGTCTACGTTCAGCCGGCGGCCCCTTCCACTGGGACGGTAGTTGCCGCTGCGGCGATCTCGTTTGGTGTTGGACTGGCGATTGGTGCGTGGCTTAACAACGACTGCAACTGGTACTCGCATACCGTCTATTACCATGGTTGGCATGGATCTGGATGGGTAACGACCAGCTCTCATTACGTGCACGTCAACAGCGTGTACGTGAATAACAGGTACAGCACCGTCCACGTCAACACAGCAGTGGTGAATCGGAATGTGAATTACAACAACATCTCCCACTACAACACTGTCAATCGAAACGTTAATTACAACAACGTGAACGTAAACAACGTCAATCGGAATAACGTGAACGTGAATAACGCAAATGTGAACAACGTCAATCGGAATAATGTCAGCGCGAATAACGCGAACACGAATAACGTCAATCGCAACAACGTGAACACGAACAATGTTGCGAACAGAAACATTAATTCCAACGACGCGCGCATCAACTCGATGCGCGGGGGCACAGGACCGACGAGTGTGACGCAGCCAGTACAACGAGGGTCCTCAGCTTTTAGTCGCAGCGGCAGTAGCAGCGAGACCAGAGCCGCGAGTCAACGAGGACAAGCCAGTCGCGCGAGTGCTCAACAGAGCGCATCGTCCGGCGCTGGTGGCCGCGCCGGCAGGGCCAACGGCGGGAGACGACACTAATTATCGTTCACAGGAGACTTCATTTATGAAAAAACGCAAGAGTATTCAGCCCCGTTGGGCTTCGTGCTGCATGAACTTAATTGCCTTGATTCCCATCACATTCGGGGGTGCCGTTGTCGCGATGGCCCAGGCGCAACCACAACTCTTCTCTAGCCCCGAAGAAGCAACCCGGGCACTGTTGACAGCCACCCAGGCTAAAGACCAGAACTCTCTCTCGCGGATCTTTGGCCCACGACTTAAAGACCTGCTCTCCGGTGATACCGTCTCGGACGCTAATGATCTATCAGACTTGTCAGCGTTCATCTCTGAAGGCACTAAGCTGGAAAGAGAAAGTGATCAGAAAGTTACTCTGATAGTGGGCAACGACGAATGGCCGTTTCCTGTTGCCATTATCAAGACTGGCGATCAGTGGCGTTTCGACACCGACAACGGCGTAGAGGAAGTTCATGCCCGGCGCATCGGCGCAAACGAGATCGATGCCGCTATCGCTTGCCGGGCTTATGCGCTGGCCCAGTACGACTATTTCAACAATGGAGATTGGGACGAGGACCAGGTATCCGAATACGCATCGAAGCTGCTCAGTTCTGCGGGTAAGAAAGATGGGCTGTACTGGGAAGTTGTCGGTGATGAAGAGCAAAGTCCTCTGGGTCCCCTGGTGGCGCGTGCGGTGGACGAAGGCTACACGCGAAAGAACGGGTCAGGCACTCAGACAGCCGCTCCTTTCCGCGGTTACTACTTCAAGATTCTCACGCGACAGGGCACGAGTGCTCCTGGCGGTGCTTACAACTACATCATCAACGGCAACATGATTGCCGGCTTCGCTTTGGTTGCTTATCCGGCGACGTGGAACAACTCCGGCGTAATGACCTTCCTGATAAATCAGCAGGGGCGCGTTTACGAGAAGAATCTTGGACCACGCACTACGCAAATCGCTGCCGCGCTGAATGAATATAACCCGGATTCAACCTGGAGCCTGGTTCGCGACAACTGATGATTCCGAAGCGCGGATATAGGTCGCCGCGCTTCCAAGCTCGCAATATCAACTAACAGAGCGCTGAAGGTGAACGACCGAGGAGCGAGAGTTAGGAGAATGGTAAGAAAGCAAGAAAACCGCTTCTCGCTAGAGCAACTCTTCGACGATGAAACTGTCAACAAATTACTGAGAACAGAAGGCGGTGGAAAAAAAGCTATGAACTCTAAAGGAGACGACCAACAATTGTGGGCCACGAGTACAACTGGTCTCGCGGTAGTTGCCAACCATTTGTTCAGAGTTTCTCTTCTGGCTTCCCTGATGTTCGCTGCAACAACGAGTCAATTCGTTTTCGCAACCTTACAGTCGTCCCTTGGACAAGTGAATCCCCAGCAGGTAGCAACGACGGTAAAAGCAAATGCACAGGCTTTAAAGACCTTCAGCTACCAGCAGCGGTTGCAGCTCCAGTTAAAGGGCGAAACGAAGAAAGTAACCCTGAACCAAATAACCTATGACATGAATGGAAACCTGCAAAAGACCCTGTTGAGCGAGCAACCGCCGGCGGATGCGCAACCGTCAGGTGGTCGCCTGAAGCGCAGGGTGGTCGCCAAAAAGACCGGCGAATTTAAGGACATGATGGGAGACATTTCGGCCCTGGTGAAATCGTATACCGAACTTCCGGCCGAACAGTTACAGACTTCTCTGAAACAGGCGACGATTTCAGCTGGGGGTGGCGATATGGCCGGCGCAGTTCAGATCGTGATGCACAACGTGAATCAGAATGGGGATTCAATGACGATCTGGATCGACCAAAAAACGATGCTGTTTCGCCGTGCGGTGATTGCGACGACCTACGAAGGAAATCCAGTAACTACTACTGCCAACTACAACACGTTGCAAAGCGGACAGGTCTACATGGCCCAGGCGATCCTGAATTATCCAAAGAAGAACGTGGTGGTTCAGATAGACAACTCTAATTATCAACGTAACCAGTAACAGCCTGTGAACGCACCAGGCATTGAGAAAGCACTGCCGTGCGAAGCTCACGATTTTGAAATACGAGCCGGCGGCTCCGGCGCAGAGCAGTCGTAGCTCGACAAACCCTAGGTTAAACGACATGAAACTTCTACTCATCATCGCGGCAGTAATAGAAGCGGTTGCCGGCTTGAGCTTGCTTCTCATACCGATGGTTGCGGTCGCGACGTTACTAGGAACGCCGCTCGGCACGCCTACCGGTTTGGTTGCGGCGCGAGTTGCGGGAGCAGCCTTGGTTGCGCTTGCCATCGCATGTTGGCAAGCAAGAAACGGCGAACGCGGAAGTAGCACGATCGGAGTCGTCGAGGCGCTGTTGTTCTATAACTTCGCAGCGGCGATTGTGCTTGTGTATTCCGGCATTCGTTTAGACCTGCGCAGTGCACTGCTATGGCCGGCGATCGTTTTGCATCTGTGCCTCGGCGCCTGGTGTGTTTTGACTCTCTGGTTACTCGCCAAAAATCGCCAAGGGTGAGTCGTTCGACAGGCCTACCGGCTCGGTGAGATCGAGTTGCTTACTGAAATTGAAAAACGTTTGCGGTTGGAGCTGAGCAAATCTTCGATCCAAACAACGCAGACACCGGTCCATTAGAGGAAGTCTGCAACATATTAAGGAGACGAGAAATCATGAAAAGAATCGCAGTTATGGTCGCTCGAATACTCACCCTCGTGATGTTGGTGGGGCCTCTTTCGACGTTGCGCGTGGTTGCGCAGTCAAAAGTAATTGAGCCCATCGACCGTACGATCTTACCGATCCCTGAACCGAAAGTTCCCAATAGCACCGTGTTCAATGCCCGCAATGCAACGCCGCCACCTAGGTTCGAGGTCAAGGCGCCGGCGGGTGCGCCCAATGTTCTGATTGTGCTGATCGACGACATGGGCTTCGGCATGTCCGATGCGTTCGGCGGTCCTATCCACATGCCAACGGCCACGCGCCTGGCAAATGACGGGCTCCGCTACAACCAGTTTCACACCACGGCGCTCTGCTCTCCAACGCGAGCAGCGCTAATGAGCGGACGCAACCATCACACGGCCAACTTCGGCTCGATTGCAGAGACAGCCACATCCTTCCCCGGACAAACAGGTCAACGCCCCAACAGCGTCGCGTACCTGGCGGAGATGGTGCGCCTGAACGGTTACAGCACCGCACAGTTTGGGAAGAACCACGAAACTGCGCCCTGGGAAGTTAGTCCTTCCGGACCGACCAACCGTTGGCCCACTCGCTCGGGCTTCGACAAGTTCTACGGCTTCATGGGAGGCGAGACAAATCAGTGGGCGCCGTTCTTGTACGACGGGATGACCCCGGTCGAACTGCCAAAGGACCCGAACTACCACTTCATGACAGACATGACGGACAAAGCAATCAGTTGGATGAGTGCTGAGAAATCTCTCACGCCTGATAAGCCATTCTTTATGTACTTCGCACCGGGCGCCACACACGCGCCACATCACGTACCCAAGGAATGGATCGCGAAGTACAAAGGAAAGTTTGACCAGGGCTGGGACGTGATGCGCGAGGAAACTCTCGCTCGGCAAATCAAGCTCGGCGTGGTGCCCGAGGGCACAAAGCTCGCGCCGAAGCCGGCCGCGATCAAAGACTGGAACACTCTCTCAGCTGATGAGAAAAAACTCTACGCTCGACAGATGGAAGTCTTCGCAGGGTTTGGCGAGTACGCCGACACGGAAATTGGCAGACTTATTGATGCGATCGGCGATACAGGTCAGCTCGACAACACATTGATTTTCTACATCGTGGGCGACAACGGCACGAGCGCGGAAGGCGGCATGAGCGGCCTTTACAACGAGATGACTTACTTCAACGGCCAGCTCGAGAGTGTCGGAGAGATCCTGAAACATTACGACAACCTTGGTGACGCAACGACCTATCCGCACTTTGCTGCCGGTTGGGCGGTTGCCGGCGACAGTCCTTTCGCATGGACCAAGCAAGTTCCTGCTGATTACGGCGGCACCCGCAACGGAATGATCGTCCACTGGCCCAAGGGCATCACTGCTAAGAACGAGGTGCGCTCGCAGTGGCATCACGTGATTGACGTAGCGCCCACGATCCTTGAAGCAGCGGGCCTACCCGAGCCCAAGAGCGTTAACGGAACTGTGCAAACACCATTCGAAGGAGTGAGCATGCTTTACTCCTTCAACGACGCCAAGGCACCGACCCGTCACACGACCCAGTACTTCGAAATCTTCGGCAACCGCGCCATCTACAACGACGGCTGGTTAGCTCGAACCATTCATCGTGCTGCATGGGAATTCAAACCTCGGGGCACGCTTGAAGCCGACGTGTGGGAGTTATTTGATACCAGGGCAGACTTCAGTCTGGCTAATGACCTTGCAAAAGACAACCCCGCCAAACTGAAAGAAATGCAAGCGCTGTTTCTAACGGAAGCCGTCAAGTATCACGTCCTGCCTTTGGATGACAGGACGTTGGAGCGACTAAACGCGGCTAATGTTGGGCGGCCCGAGCTGATGGGTGGGCGTACCAGTCTTAATGTGTTCGACGGAATGGTCGGCATGTCAGAGAACGCTTTCATCAACGTCAAGAACAGATCCCACACTGTCACCGCGGAAGTTGAGAATGGAACGAACGGCGCTATCGTGGCCCAGGCCGGAAGGTTTGGCGGCTGGAGCTTGTACGTGAAGGACGGCAAGCCGATGTACACGTACAATTTTCTGGGATTAAAGGAATACACGGTTGCAGCGAATGAAGCGTTGCCCGCTGGGAAAGCAACGATTCGTTTCGAGTTCGTCTACGACGGTAATGGCACCGGCAAAGGCGGAGTCGGTACACTTTTTGTCAACGGGAAGAAGGTGGCTTCTGGACGGATTGAACAGACCCAATGTTGCATGTTCTCCGCAGATGAAGGCACCGATGTAGGTACCGACGAGGGCACAGCGGTCAGTTCAGGCTATGCGGTACCGTTCAAATTCAACGGCAAGATCAAGAAAGTGACAATTGAGTTGCAACCGACTACGGCGGCGAAGGCCATCGAAGCCGAAAAAGCGCGGAAGAAAGCGGCTCTGAAAGTAGGTCTGTCTAACTAGCGCAACATCTCTTAAGCATCAGTAAAAGGAAAATAAATTCAATGTCATACATTCACAAGCTTGGTAGTCTGATTTGTGTTGCTTTGGTCGTAGCGAGTATTGGCGCAATCAGCCTTAACGCGCAGACCCCGGTTGAGAACTCGCCGACAAGTGCGGTTGCTAGTACTTCATCAACCGTTGCGCCAAAAGGAGTCGATAACAAGAAACCATCGACGACCCCCGTTGAGAATCTGCCGTTGGACGAGAAGTCTGAAGTAAGTTCCAGTGAAGATACGGCAACCACGAGTGCCGCTACGCCCAGTGCAACGACTACAAATGCGCCAACGACGCCAAGACCTCAAGCAGTGGACCAGGACAAATGGCAGTTTCAGGTTACTCCCTACTTCTGGCTGGCTAGCGCTCACGGCACCGTCGGCCTTGTGAACCGCACGGCCACCGTGGATGAGAGCTTCGGCGATATCTTTAACACGTTGAATTTCTTCATTATGGGAACGTTTGAAGCGCGTAAAGGAAAGTTCATTTCGCTTACTGACTTGGAATACATAAATATCTCAGACGAAAAGGCGACCCCGGGCCCGTTCTTTTCGGCGGTCGACGCAGGCTTCAAGACCTTCATCTTTGATCCAGAAGTTGGCTATCGCTTGCTGGAAAACTCTGCGAAAGGTGCATCGCTCGACGTGATGGGTGGCGCCCGAGTCTGGAGTGTGAAGACCGACTTGGAGTTTGGTGCTGGAATCCTACCTGCTGCCCGGATCGAAGCCAGCCGAAGTTGGGTGGATGCGGTGGGAGGCCTGCGTGGGAAGATGGCTTTGTCTGAGAAGCTGTTTCTCACCGGCAAATTTGACCTCGGCGGTGGTGGCTCGAAGTTTACGTGGCAGGTATTTGGCGGTGGTGGCTACAACATTAACC
>DASROI010000218.1:0-5457 GCA_035646955.1 Pyrinomonadaceae bacterium | reverse complement strand
CGCAATGGGAGCCGTTAGAAAAGCAAAGCGAACATATCGCAGAGCAAACAAGGCAGCGACTATCGTGACGAGTTCCATAACGATCCACGAACCATTAATCCATGGATAATAGTTGGCATAACTGCCAGGATGGTCTGCTGGCCAAATACCGAGCATATCCTCAATCGTGTAAGTCAACAGAGGAACAAGACACACGGCAACTGTGATCAGGAGTCCTCCACCGACGATGAAACCTTTGCTGCGAACCCACCAGCCTACGCTTACGGCGATCAGCATGTAGATAAACACGGTCGCAAAGATTCCCCCAGAACCAATAACACTCCATTTATCACCCAGAAACCACGCGCACGCTGAAATCATCAGCATGGCCCCAAAGTAATAGGCAACGGTAACAAGGTTGAATCCCTTGCGTTGTTCAAGAGGAAGACTGTCTCCTGAAAGGGGATCTCTGAAGCGCTGCTCATAACCCCACTTAACTAATCTTTCCGCATCAGCCATGAGGATTACACCTTCTCCCGCAGCTCGGTAAATATCAGAGGTACTCAGCGAGAGGTCCGCGTTCCTTGCGTTGGGTTCACTTGAATACATAAGGATACCTTCTTAATCACCCTAAGGGCTGGTCCAATTACCTTAGGGAGGCGATCTGCTTCCTCTTGATGGTTCACTGCAAGCAGATGTTATTCAAAGAGGGACGCCACCGAACGCCGAAGGTGTAAACCCCGGGGGAATCCGAGTTTTCACACAGTCTTTTCAGTCGTGTGGTTCCCCAATTTCAACCTCGCCCTCATTGTCATTAATAGCATTTTTCGTGTGCTGGTCATATGAAATTCCCATGGAAGGTGACGAGTACGAAAGAGGCACGAAATATGAGAACGTCCACCTTTTTACGCCAGTAGCTCAACCCTTTTAGGCATAAAACGCGTCTACCATTGGGGGGCAAAGACAAAGACAGTGCTGAGGTTGAATTGGCGTCAAGCGCCTTGCTGCCATCGAAATCAGGCCCGTGAGGGGAAATGTCCACCATTCCTAACTCAACTTAGGTTAAACAATGGTTGACACGGTTATCCCGATTTCGGTAAGGTTGACGTACCTCACTGAGCCAAGAAAGATGTTATTTGAAGATACCTGAAGCGATAAAGGCACACCCCGCGCGAGTGGGGGCCGCAAAGCCAACAGGGGTCAAGATATTGCACTTGCGATTGTCAATTACCCATTTTCCCGCGGGAGTTGAAAAGTTGACCATCGTGATTAGCCAATAGCCAGGAGGATGCGATTGCATTCACATGGAAATTGGCAATCTTCAATGTCCGGACCTGGCTGGGTTACCGAAAGCAGGAGAAACGTCTCGGCATTCGGTTGACTACCGCCTTTGCGCTTCTCTCTCTCTTTAAGTTTCCAGCCAAAAACCAATCTCTGTACTTGAGGGCGCCTGTGTCTGCGTGGACCGATCTGCACGGAGCAGATCTAGATGCCCTTGAATTGACCCCTCACGTTTATGAGACGAGTTCGATTAGTACTTGCCTCTTTACGAGAAAGAGATTGCAAATGAAAAAGACACTTACTGGTGTGACCTTTTTGGTCCTGGCTATGTCGTTGTTAGTTCTCACCTTTTCCAGCAATAAGGTCAGCGCGCAAAAGGGTAAAATCATTCACATCCAACCGGTCGTTCAGGAACCACAATTCAACTTCGTCCCAGGGAGATTGCTTGTCAAATTTCGTCCTGAGATCGGTTTGGACCATGCGCGACAAGTCATCGCCGCATTAGGTGCGAGAGACGCGGACGAGATTCCGGAAATTGGAGTTCACGTTCTAGAGCTACCAGACCAGGCGAGCGAGGTAGCTGTTCAGCGTACCTTCAAGGCACGGCCGGAAGTTGAGTTTGCCGAACTAGATCGACTCCATCCGGCGCAGCAAGTGATTCCCAATGATCCTCTTTATGGCAATCAAAATTCCTGGTCATTGCCGAAGGTTGATGCATTGGATGCCTGGACCATAAATACAGGTAGCAGCAGTGTAGTTATTGCCGTCTTGGACAGTGGGATTGATGCAACACACCCCGACCTTGCTTCTCAGATTGTGCCGGGTTGGAACGTCTACAACAACAACTCAGATACTAGTGACGTCTGCGGCCATGGAACCGCAGTGGCAGGTGCGGCAGCGGCTGCAAGTAACAACGCTATTGGTGTGGCGTCGGTAGCCTGGGGCTGCCGGATCATGCCAGTGCGGATCTCCGATGCTTCTGGTGTGGCAAGCGAATCCGCGATTGCTAACGGTCTCGCGTGGGCAGCCAATCACGGAGCCCGGATTGCCAACATTAGTTACTATGTCACTGGCAGTCGAACAGTATCCTCTGCTGCCAAATCTTTTCAGAGCAAAGGTGGTGTGGTCATTGCTGCCGCAGGAAATTATGGCATCAGCGAGTCAATAGGCGACGACCCTTATATCGTGACAGTTGGCGCGACAGACCCTTCTGACATTTTGTACACATGGTCCAGCCGGGGCAATAACCTGGATTTAGTCGCTCCCGGCAATGTCTTTACAACGTTGATGGGCGGAAGTTATGGAACAGGTGGAGGTACCTCGTTCGCTGCTCCTGTAGTAGCGGGAGTAGCAGCGTTGATCCGTTCCAATAATCCCACGTTAACGCCGCTAGAGGTTCAGAATATTCTGCGAACGAGTGCCGATGATCTGGGCGACGCCGGCTGGGATCCGAACTATGGGTATGGCCGGGTCAATGCATATCGGGCCGTTCTCGCATCACAAACGGCCGTGGGGACGTTGGATTTAGCTGCCCCAATCGTGAGCATTACTGCACCAAACTCAGGCGTTAAGGTTACGGGAACCGTAAACGTCGAAGTGGACGCAACTGACAACGTAGGCGTTGTTAGAAATGAGCTCTATGTTGATGGCGTTTTGAAAGCGAGCTCAACTACTGCTCCCTTTACGCTTAAGTGGAATACGCGTAAGGCTGCGGCCGGCATGCATCAACTTGAGTGTCGAGCTTACGACCGAGCAGGGAATGTTGGAAACTCCTCGAGCGTTACAGCTTATAAGTAGCATCAGTAGGTTTGCTTGGTGGTGGTGGTTGGTGTCCAAAAGAAGAGCGAGGATAGTGTAAATATCCTCGCTCTTTCTTTTACTTCTTTGGAAAGCAAATTCCGGGAGATTGTTTACGGGTCGGTTGGAAATCACCCGACTTCAATCTCAGAAAATTGCCGTGGCAAAGGCTGAAACCAGATAATAGGCCATCCGCGCCACAAAAGGCGCCGACTCTGATTTTGGTTTAACAGCCGCGTTTATTGAGTTCGGCTTCACTTGGAGCGATGCTGCCGGTCCCTCTGTATAGCAAACCACAAAGGTATCGGTATTGCTGCCGCAACTAGGCACTGAACTGTCTGTCACGCTCACTGTGTAAGTACCGGGTCCAGTAAGTGTCAGATCTGCCGAGTCAGTACCGGTCGCAACATTATCTTTCTTCCAGGTGTAGTGAATCGTCCCGTTTCCACCTGTGACAGTAGCATGCAAATGTGCTGTGCTGGCGCAAGCATCCACCAGGCTAATTTCCACGGTTGGATTCGGGTTGATGGTGATGGTCATCGTATCTGTGTCCGCACCACAAGATCCGTTGGGATCATTCGTTGTTAGCGTTAGCGTAACGGAGCCGGCACTAATTTCGCCGGCGCTCGGCGTATAGACAGCATTCAACGTATTGGCATTCGGATTGAAGGACCCTGCTCCTCCACTCCAGGAGGCGCTCGTGGCCGAGCCACTAAAGCTGCCAGCCAATGTGACGGCTGGACTGCTAGCGCATACGGTTTGGTCTGGTCCAGCCGCTGCCACTGCTTCCGATGACACCGTTAATGTGGTGGTATCAGTAGCATTGCCACAACTGGCGTCCCCAGTCACAGTGAGAGTTGCCGTTACCGTTCCGGCACCCGTAAGCGTGATTACAGGGTGCAGGGCATGAATATCGCTGATCGTAGCTCCGCCAGTGACTGACCACGTAAGTGCGCCATCTGACGGCACGGTTGCTGAGGAATCACTCATCGTGAAAGCCAGGCCATCCGTTATGCAATGCTCGTAGCTCGCGTTTCCCGCATCGGCTGCGGGAGGTTGATGCACGTTAACAATGGCCGAGCATGTTTCAGTCCCCCCAGCCGTGGTAGTCGTAAGTGTGAGGGTGTAAGAACCAGCCCCGCTGGTCTGTACCTGCGCAGAGACGGTTCCGCCAGCGGGATCTTCGTCCAGCGTGCCGGGAACAATTGCCGCGTTGCCTCCATTATTGACCAGGCTGAAGGAATAGGTTTGGCCGGCAATGGCAGTCGCCGTATGCGTAACGATACTACCGTCGCATACGTTCGGAGTTCCGTTTGACAAAGTGCATCCCTGCGGTGCCGCCACGGCAAGCGCTGATAGTGAGCGATCCTGGTTACCTCCCGAGCCATCAAGTGAGATAAGTCGAGTGTGGTATGGCGAACCGCTGATAGCACTAGCGGAGGAGCCATTCCAATCGACCCCTCTGGCAATGTGACCGCCCCAGGCTAGAACCACCGTTGACGACGTGTTGGTAAACGCGATGTTCATCCGAGTCGCCGACTGGGCCTGTGACAGGTCACCGTTGAACACATAGGTCAAATCTGTATCGTTGATCGTTCCGTTATAGATCGTCATCACGCGTTGACCTGCAGGAACCACCGCGAACGCAGCTGCGGGTTGGCCGGCGACTGGACTATTTATCCCGGTGGGTGCAGGGATGTTAGCTGTGTCGAACCCTCCAGGATTACAACCAGCAATCACGTCTTCGGGATGGTTGGCGGCGCTGCCGCAAGGAATGACCGATTCGGAAACTCCCTGTTGATAATGGGTAATGAAGTCGATTGCATTCGCGCCACCGTGGGTGATATCCCATTCGATCACAACATTGTGTGTCGGACCAACGGCGAGTCCTGTGAGTACCATCCGATATGGGATTGACTCACCTTCGTTGTAATGTGCATTTGATGCGCCGGCATTGCCGTTTACCCAGTCAGCCGGATTTTCACAACTGTTTGGAACAGTGTCGTCGCATCCGACGCCACCGTTGCGGACTTGATCGAGGTTTCCTGCTGGCTTGGGCGAAGGAGCTGCAAGCGGGATAGGCTCAATCACGGCTTTTACTTGAGAGGCAATGGGTTTGCTCTCATTTTTGCCGGAGACCACCTGCTTCTTAGCGGGCCCATTTATAGCGAAGCTGCTTAGAGTCAAGACGAGTAAACATAGAATTCCTGCTGTCACAAACAAACCTCTCACACTAATTCGCGAGATTGCATGTGCTTTTCGAAGGGTTTTTTGATATCTCATTTTGGGGTTTCTCCTGAAAAGCCGGATATCTCCGGTCGGTTAAGCCACACGCGCCGGAAGCCACCGGTCTGCGCATGATTTGGGAAGGCTGAACCCTTTCAGGCAATAATTCTGGGC
>DASROI010000217.1:0-20272 GCA_035646955.1 Pyrinomonadaceae bacterium | reverse complement strand
ACCTTGGAGTGCGCCGGCCTGGCGGCGCTTTCAAGACCCCAGCGGCATAAGAACTAAGATTTGAAATAGGAGATACTATTTAACAAAGCGCCGCCAGGCCGGCGCACTCCAAGGGGCGCACTCCAAAAACTCGTCATGAAGATTGTCGACATCAGACCAACGACTGTCACAGTTCCGCTAGAAGCGCCTTTGCGTCATGCAAATGGTTGCCATTGGGGACGGTTTGTTCGGACTGTCGTGGAAGTCGAAACTGATGACGGATTGATCGGACTGGGTGAGATGGGTGGCGGTGGTGAGTCTGCTGAAACAGCCTTTCGCGCGATGAAGACTTACCTGGTTGGTCGCGATCCAGCACACTTAGAGGAACTTCGGTTTCTTATCGCTAATCCCACGGCCTCTCTCTATAACAATCGCACCCAAATTCTGGCAGCCCTTGAATTCGCTTGCCTCGATATCCTCGGACAAAAGTGGGGTGTTCCGATTTCGGAAATACTTGGCGGTCGTCTCCGCGATCGAATTCCTTTTGCCTCGTATCTATTTTTCCGTTACTCAAGTAAACAGCATAACCTCGATGAAGTTCGAACAATTGATCAGCTTGTTAGTCATGCGAAGGCGCTGAAGACGAAGTACGGCTTTGCCTCCCACAAGCTTAAAGGCGGCGTCTTTCCTCCGGGTTACGAACTGGAGTGTTATCGTGCTCTCGCCAAGGAGTTACAAACGGATCGGTTTCGCTTCGATCCCAATGCAGTATGGTCAACTGAAACAGCCATCTGGTTTGGTCAACAAATCGAGGATTTGAAAAACGACTATCTCGAAGACCCGGTCTTTGGTATGAACGGGATGCGGCGCGTTCGGGAGAAGGTCCGGATGCCGCTCGCGACAAACACCGTGGTCGTCAACTTCGAACAACTGGCGGCCAACGTTCTGAATACCGCCGTAGATGTCATACTTCTCGATACAACTTTCTGGGGTGGCATCAGACCTTGCGTAAAAGCAGCAGGTATCTGTGAAACTTTTCAATTAGGCGTAGCAGTGCACTCTTCAGGCGAATTGGGGATTCAGCTGGCGACGATGTTGCACCTCGCCGCCGTCATTCCAAACTTATCCTTTGCGGTAGACGCGCACTATCACCAGCTTACAGATGACATCATCCAGGGCGGAAAGATGAAATACGAAGGAGGAACCATCGCTGTACCGAGTGGTCCAGGTCTCGGAGTTAAGCTCGATTACGACTCTTTGAGCGGATATAACGAACTCTATCGTCGTCTGGGCTCATATCCGTATGATCAGGATCCGCTGAGGCTCGGCTGGGCTCCTACAATTCCCAATGACCGCTGGGCCGATCCACTAGACTCCCGGACACCCGATATCCGCCTTTGATGAACCGAGAAAGGGATGGAGTAATGATAACCCTCGTAGAAAGTCAAACCACGCCAGGCGATCAACTTACCGACAGAATACAACTGCGACAAGTAATCGAGAACCTGGTCGCGAAGATTCCGGCTATTGATATTCATACCCATGTGCACCCGCCTGAGTTCAAGGCCCTTTACCTTTCCGGCATCGACGACCTGCTTACCTATCACTATTTGATTGCGGAAACTTTTCGCTCGACCGATGTTAGCTATGCTGATTTCTGGCAACGGAGCAAGGCGGAACGGGCTGACCTTGTTTGGAAAACTTTATTTGTCGACAATTCGCCCTTATCGGAAGCTGCGCGGGGTATTATTACAATCCTGTCAGCGTTTGGACTCGACACACGAGCCAACACACTTGCCGAGGCACGCGCGTTCTTTAATGCTCAGCAACCGAAAGAGCACATCGATCGGGTGCTGGCGATGTCATCGGTCAGCGAACTAGTAATGACGAATGATCCCTTTAACGATCAGGAAGCAAAGGGCTGGATGAGCGACGTAGAACATGATTCGCGATTCCATGCGTCACTGCGGCTCGACACGCTCCTGAATGAATGGCCCATTGCCCAGCAATATCTGACGAAGCATAATTACAAAGTCGATCCGCAGCTAAACGGAAGCACCTTCGGTGAGCTCCGGCGTTTCCTCGATGAGTGGATTCTCCGAATTCGTCCGGTGTACATGGCCGTATCGTTGCCTTCTGACTTCAACTTTCCCTCGGACGATACCAGGGACACCCTTCTGCGAGAAGTGGTGCTTCCCACCGCAATTTCGCACGGTTTATCACTGGCGATCATGATTGGCGTGCGACGTGGAGTGAATCCCGCTTTACGATCCGCGGGTGATGGAATTGGAAAAGCTGATATCACGGCAATTGAACGCATTTGTGCTTCGTTCCCAGAAGGTCGATTTCTTGTAACGGCCTTGTCTCGAGAAAATCAACATGAATTATGTGTTGCGGCGAGGAAGTTCAAGAACTTAATGCCTTTTGGCTGCTGGTGGTTTCTTAATAATCCGTCGATAGTATCTGAAATTACGACCGAGCGATTGGAACTGCTTGGACCAAGCTTTATCCCACAGCACTCTGACGCCCGGGTCCTTGAGCATCTCATTTATAAGTGGCAGCATTCCCGAACGGTGATTGCTGCTTCACTCTTCGAGATCTACCAGAGGTTGCTCGATAGTGGACGATCCGTAACTTCGGCGGAGATTCAACGCGACGTCACCCGAATGTTTTCCGGCAACTTTCGCGAGTGGATAGCGCCGGCGTCTTCTTGAAGCAATCCCCTTGTAAGGAAAAAGGCGGCAATCTTCAAATTCGTTATTTCACTTCCCCAAAGCTTAGGAGCATCTCGCAACCATGATTGGTCTAACTTGCGTGCGTCTACAAAAGATGAGACGTTTCATTCTTTCGGCTATCGTCACCGTAACAATTCCCTGCATCTTGGTCAGTCCGCCTCGCAGTCGTTCCCAGACTGCAACGCCCGACTACAAGAACCCGCAACTGAGTGTAGACCAGCGCGTCGCAGACCTTTTGAAACGAATGACAATTGAGGAGAAAGTGGCGCAACTCGTATGTCTGTGGCAGCAACGGCCACAAGCTGCCCCACAGACAGACTTCTCCACTGACCGTGGCGGCGTGTCGTCCGAGAAGGCCGCGCAAGTCATGAAGTATGGAATCGGCCAGATTGCCAGACAACGCGAAAGGAAAGGCCCACGAGAAGGAGCTGAGTTTGCAAACGCAGTCCAAAAGTGGCTAATCGAAAACACCAGGTTGGGGATTCCGGCAATTCTCCATGATGAAATTCTCCATGGCCACATGGCCCAGGGTTCAACCAGCTTTCCCCAGCCAATCGCACTCGCAAGTACATGGGATCCCGACTTCGTCAGCAAGGTGTTTACGGCTGCCGCGCTCGAGACCAGGGTTCGAGGTAGTCATCAAGTGCTTGGTCCAAATCTGGACGTTGCGAGAGAACCGCGTTGGGGACGCACCGAAGAGACATACGGCGAAGATCCATACCTGATTTCGAGAATGGCAGTCGCCGCCGTGAAAGCGATCCAGGGCCAGGGACCAAACGTGGATGGCGATCACGTGATTGCTACCGCTAAACACTTCGCTGCACACGGTCAACCGGAAGCCGGCACGAATATTGGTCCAGCAAATTATTCGGAACGGGTTCTTCGCGAAGTGTTTTTGCCAAGCTTCGAAGCGGCTGTGAAAGAGGCCGGTATCATGAGCGTTATGCCCTCTTATAACGAGATTGATGGCGTGCCTTCCTCAGTCAATAAATGGTTATTGCAGGACGTTTTACGTGGTGAATGGGGTTTCAAGGGTGTTGCAGTTTCTGACTACTATGCAATTGCCCAACTAAGGGATCTTCATCATGTAGTGCCTGATCTAAACGAAGCTGCTCGACTCTCGCTTGAGGCCGGAGTTGATGTTGAGTTGCCGGATCCCGACGCTTTTCTTACGCTGGTCGACCTTGTTAAATCAAAAAAAGTTTCTGAAGCGACTCTCGACACAGCGGTCGGCAGACATCTGCGGGCAAAATTCTTGCTCGGTCTGTTTGAAAATCCTTACGTCGATCCTCAGCGCGCTGTAACGGTAACAAATTCCGCGACCAATCGGACGCTTGCAGCTGAAGCTGCGCGACGCTCAATAGTGCTATTGAAGAACGATAACAACGTGCTTCCTCTTAGTCTCAATACATTGAAGTCAATTGCAGTGATTGGACCAAACGCTGACCGTGCTCACCTGGGAGGGTACAGTGACAATCCGCTGCGAGGTGTCAGCGTCTTGCAAGGGATCAAAGATAAGACTGCCGGCCGGATAACGGTTTCTTATGCAGAGGGTTGCAAGATTACAAAAGAGGGCGGCAACTGGTGGGCCGATACGTCAACCCTGGCGGACCCGGCGGACGATCAAAAACTGATCGCCCAGGCCGTTGAGACGGCTAAAGCTGCAGATGTCTCACTCCTGGTGCTGGGTGGAAACGAAGACACCAACAAAGAAGCGTGGGCCGATAACCACCTCGGGGATCGCGATAGCCTGGATCTCGTGGGCCAACAAAATGAGCTGGTACGACAAGTACTGGCCACCGGAAAGCCTGTAGTGGTGATGCTGATCAACAGTGGTCCACTTTCAATTAACTACATCGCAGAAAAGGTGCCGGCAATTCTTGAAGGGTTTTATTTGGGCCAGGAAACGGGAGTTGCCGTCGCTGACGTTTTGTTTGGCGACTATAATCCAGGCGGTAAACTTGCAATAAGTTTCCCACGAACGGTTGGCCAACTACCGATCTATTACAACCAAAAACCGACTGCGAAACGTGGCTATCTTTTTGCAAACAAAGATGCGTTGTTTCCTTTTGGCTACGGGCTGAGCTATACGACTTTCTCCTATTCGCAACCTGCGATTTCCCCTGCACGCATTCCGACAAACGGGCAAGCGAAGGTCAGCGTCACGGTCACCAATACCGGTAAGCGCGCCGGAGATGAGATAGTCCAACTATACATTCACGATCTCGTGAGCTCGGTCACGCGGCCTATAAAGGAGCTGAAGGATTTCAAACGGATCTCGCTAGCCCCGGGCGAGAGTAAAACTGTTGAATTTGTAATCACCCCGGAAAAATTGTGGTTCTACGATCTCAGCATGAAACGAGTAGTGGAGCCCGGTTGGTTTGATGTCATGGTTGGTCCAAGTTCAGTCAAATACCAAACAGCCAAACTCGAAGTGGGGGCGCAGTGATGCGAAGAAAAGGCAGTCGTGGTCTATTTGCGCTTGTACTGTTGCTGATGTTCGCAATTACGACGCTCTGGACCACACATGCTCAAAAAACGACTGAGCTAAAGGATATTTTTAAGTCCGACTTCTTGATTGGCGTCGCCCTTAATCGCAGACAATTTACAGAGGAGGATAAACGAGGACTACCGATTATCCAGGCACACTTCAACTCGATTAGTCCTGAGAACCAGTTAAAGTGGCAATACGTTCATCCTTCAGCCGGCAAATATGATTTTACTGGCGCAGACCAATTCGTCTTGTTCGGTGAGAAACACCAGATGGTGGTCATTGGTCATACGTTAGTGTGGCACCGCCAAACCCCCGACTGGGTCTTTCGTGACGATGCCGGTAAAACTGTCGATCGCGACACTTTGTTGGCGCGAATGAAGGAGCACATCCATACCGTGGTCGGACGCTATAAAGGGCGGATTAGGGGGTGGGATGTGGTAAATGAGGCCGTAGAAGCAGATGGTTCGATGCGCCAGTCGCCATGGATGAAGATCATCGGAGAAGATTACGTGGCTAAGGCATTCGAATTTGCTCACGAAGCTGACCCGAACGCCGAACTTTATTACAACGACTTTTCTCTCGAGAACGCTCCTAAACGGGCCGGAGCCGTCAGGTTGATCGAAAACTTGAAAAAGCTGGGGTTACCGATTGCCGGAATTGGACTACAGGGGCACAATCGACTGGACTGGCCATCAATTGCAGAACAAGACGCCACGATTTCGACTTTTGCGAAGCTTGGGTTGCGGGTGAACATCACCGAACTCGACCTTGATGTTTTACCAGTCGTATCAGAAGACATTGGACCAGGGCTAAAACTGACGGATGAACTTCAAGCAAAACTAAACCCGTTTCGCAGCGGTTTGACGACGTCGGTAGAAGCCGAACAAGGAAAACGCTACGCGGATCTATTCAATGTCTACTTGAAATATCGCAACGTCATCGACCGTGTGACATTCTGGGGCGTGACTGACGGCGACTCGTGGCTGAATAACTGGCCGGTAAGAGGCAGAACCAACTACCCTCTTTTGTTTGATCGAAAGGGCGAGCCTAAAGCCGCGTTTGCTGCTGTAGTAAAAGCATCTCAAGATTTTGAGCGGAAATGAAATACAGGATTGGGCGTCCTTGAGGAGTGCCCGACAAAATTAGTGGAAGGCAAAGCAAATGACTAGCAATAACTACATACCAAAGCCAGAACATAAATTTACCTTCGGTTTGTGGACCGTCGGCAACCGAGGTCGTGATCCTTTTGGCGACGCAACTCGTCCAACCCTGAATCCAGTCGACGCAGTAAGAAAACTCAGTGAGTTCGGAGCCTACGGCGTAAATCTCCATGACAACGACTTGATTCCCATCGACGCAAGTGCCGCCGATCGTGACCGGATTGTTCGCGACTTTAAGCAGGCCCTAAAGGACACCGGAATGAAAGTCCCGATGGCCACGACTAATCTGTTTTACGATCCTGCTTTTAAGGACGGCGCGTTCACATCGAATGATCCCAGTGTGCGTCTCTATGCGTTGCAAAAGACGATGCGCTCGATGGATCTGGGCGCTGAACTCGACTCTCATATCTACGTCTTCTGGGGTGGCCGGGAAGGTGCTGAGGTCGACGCCGCTAAAGACGCTCGTGAAGCGCTGAAATGGAATCGGGAAGCGCTTAACTTTCTGTGCGAGTATTCAATCGATCAGGGTTACGACTACAAGTTCGCGCTTGAGGCAAAACCGAATGAGCCGCGAGGGGATATCTATTTGCCAACTACCGGCGCGATGCTTGGCTTTATCGCCACGTTGGACCATCCCGAGATGGTTGGAGTCAACCCTGAGGTCGGACACGAACAGATGTCCGGACTAAATTTCTATCATGTGGTGGCCCAGGCCATCGAAGCTAAAAAGCTATTTCATATCGACTTGAACGACCAGAAGGGGCCGCGGTTTGATCAGGACTTGCGATTTGGATCCGAATCGATCAAGAACCTGTTCTTCCTTGTTAAGTTACTGGAAGAATCTGGTTACGAGGGTCCAAGACATTTCGACGCTCACTCCTATCGAAGTGAAAATCAGGAAGGCGTGTGGGAATTCGCCAAAGGCTGCATGCGCAATTACTTGATCTTTAAGGACAAGGCCCGTCAATTCAACGAAGATTCTGAAGTCCAGGCACTCTTAACTCAGATTCGGTCGGGCTCAGCTGAGCACGCCGAAGAGCTGGGTCGATACAGCCGGGCGCGCGCTGAACGCATCAAGGCGCTGCCGTTGGATCGCGAGAAAATTGCGCAAAAGGTGTTGCCATACGAGCGTTTGGACCAGCTAACGATCGATATCCTGCTCGGCGTGAGGTGAGCGGCTTTTAAGAGTTGGGAAACACCGAAAACTCGCCAGCTAACTCGATGATCATGTTGCGAAGTGTCGTCATCATCCTGTTTGTTTGCCTGGGTGTTGCGACGATTACCTGCGGCCAGCGCCCGCCCGCCGCGAACTATGACGAGTCCAGGGTCGGTCAGTACACACTTCCCGATCCGCTTGTTTTCAACGACGGCACCCCGGTTCGGACAGCGGCCGATTGGACCAAAAGACGGCGAGCAGAAATACTTGAATTGTTCGCTACCAACGTTTACGGTCACAGTCCGGCGAAACCTCGGAATATCACCTACGAAGTCTTTGATAACGATACCAACGCGCTTGGCGGTAAAGCGATTCGCAAGCAAGTAACGATCTATTTTTCACCTTCCAGGTCCGGACCGAGAGAAGAGGTTTTGATCTACATCCCGAAAAACGCGCCGAAACCTGTACCCGTTTTTCTGCTATTGAGTTTTGCAGGCAACCAGACCGTTTCAGCAGAGCCCCAGATCAAAACGGGAGTGATGTGGAATCCAAAGACCAGGGAGAAACAGGCTGCTCCCGAGGATTCTCGAGGTCGAATGAAAGAAGAAACTGAACGCGTACTCTCCAGAGGTTACGCATTCGCTGCCGTCAACTATGCGGACATCGAACCAGACTTCAACGGTGGTTATGTTTCCGGCATCAGGCCGCTTTTCTTCAAACCAGGTCAAAGCTCAAACAGCAACGATGAATGGGGCGCGATTGGGGCATGGTCCTATGGCCTGAGTCGCATTGTTGATTACTTCGAAAGTGATAAAGATATCGATGCCAGGCGAGTGGCCATCGTTGGTCATTCACGATTGGGTAAGACTGCGCTTTGGACTGGCGCACTAGACCAAAGAATAGCGCTGGTCATCTCAAGCTGTTCCGGCGAAGGCGGCGCTTCACTTTCCCGTCGCGATTATGGTGAACGAATTAGTAATCTGACCTGGTCTTTTCCTTACTGGTTCGCAAAAAACTACAAGAATTTCGCAGATAAAGTCGATCAACTCCCGGTCGACATGCATGAGCTGATTGCCTTGATTGCTCCTCGACCGGTTTACATCACGGGCGGCGAAACCGATCTCTGGGCAGATCCTAAGGGTGAATTCCTGGCTGCAGTAGGAGCTGGACCCGTCTTCCGTCTGCTCGGCAAAGAGGATCTAGGGACTGACCAGATGCCGGATCTGGACCAACCCATAATGAAAACTATTGGCTTTCATATTCACAGCGGTGGTCATGCTATTACGCCATTTGATTGGGAACAGTTTCTGACCTTCGCGGATAAAAATTTTAAGCGCTGAAACATGGAGTGAGTCTATGATTCGTCGTCGAGACATCATCGTGGTGACTATCGCCGTAGCGACAACTCTAGTTTGTGTCCGGGCTTTTGGGCAGGTAGGAGTCATGCAGTCAACGGCTTTTGACTGGAACTCTATAAACGTTAAGCAAACAGATGTTGGATCGGTAAGGCAATTTTTTCGGACGCCGACGGCCACCCTTGATGAACTCGAATGTCACGTGACGACGCTTAATCCTGGTCTTCAGTCGCATCCGCCGCACAAGCACGTGAACGAGGAACTCGTGATCATTCGGGAGGGAACAGTTGAGGTACTAAGCGAAGGGGCGTGGAAGCGTGTTGGACCTGGTTCCGTAGTTTTTAATGCGTCGAATCAGATGCATGCACTTCGTAACGTTGGACCGACGCCAGCCGTCTATCACGTCATCAACTGGTCGTCACCCGGGATGTTGAGGAAACCGTAGGTTGGGGCTTTGGTCTTCGGTCTTAGGACTTGGGTCTTTGGGCCTGGTTCTTCTTAAATTAATCCAAGTCCGAAGATCAAAGACCTAAGACCCAAGATCAAAGACCAAATTTAAAAACCAATGATCGACAAAGTCAGATGGGGCGTCCTGGGAGTCGCCAACATAGCAACGAAAAAAGTTATCCCCGCCATGCAAGCCGGCGAGTGGTCCACAATTCTGGGCATTGCCTCGCGGGACCTGAGCAAAGCAGAAGCGGCTGCCTCACAGTTAGGGATTCAAAAATCGTACGGCTCATATCAAGATCTACTCGATGACGACGATATAGAAGCCGTCTACATTCCACTGCCGAACCATCTTCACGTCGAGTGGTCCATAAAGGCCGCCCAAGCCGGTAAACATGTCTTATGTGAGAAGCCAATCAGCCTCTCCGTAGCAGAAGCTCTTGCCTTGCTGGATGTACGAGAGAGGACGGGCGTGAATATCCAGGAAGCCTTCATGGTCCAAACTCATCCACAGTGGATCGCCGTTTTGAGCTTAATAAGGGATGGCCGGATCGGTTCGGTTCGCTCGGTCATGGCCTACTTCAGTTATAACAACCAGGATCCAAAAAATATTCGAAATATTCGCGAAATAGGCGGCGGGGGCTTGATGGATATCGGCTGCTATCTGATCTTCTGCTCCAGGCTAATCTTTGGGGCAGAGCCGCGGCGGGTTGTATCTCTAATAGATGAACATCCGGCGACAAAAACTGACACGTTGACATCTGCCCTGCTCGACTTTGAGGCAGGTCAGTCGGTCTTTACCTGCAGCACGAGGATCACGCCTTATCAACGAGTTCAGATCATTGGCACTGAGGGTCGAATTGAAGTTCAAATTCCCTTTAATGCCCCGCCGGATCGCCCCTGCAAAATTTTTATCGATAACGGATCTGATTTGAGTGGCGCCGCAATCGAAACCATCGAGTTTGCGGTCGCCGACCAGTACACAATTCAAGGCGATCTATTTTCTCAGGGCATTCGTGATCAGTCAGAACCTGTGTTATCGCTGGAAGACTCAATCAGGAACATGGCCGTGATTGAAGCAACCTTCAAATCGATGGAGACTAAGAGCTGGGAGGCGGTGCCTCAACTGTTTACTGGCGAATCCTTTACAACACACGGTTGATGAGGGGCTCGTTGTTCTCGAAGCGTTGCAAATTATTAAGGAAGTGTTTCACCTGACGCTCTTTCTCATTTGTATGCCCGCCGGCCGTGTGCGGAGTGATAAAGCAATTTGGAGCAGTCCAAAGCGGATCGTCAGGCGCCAGAGGTTCAGGATCGGTTACATCCAGGTACGCCGCCTTAACTTTGCCGGACTTAAGAGATCTGATCAACGCTTCCTGGTCCAGGGTTACTCCGCGCCCGATGTTATAAACGATTGCGCCGTTCTTGAGTTTGTCAAAGCGCTCAGCATTTAAAAAGTGCCTCGTTTCGTCATTGGCGGGAAGAATATTCAGAACGTGATCAGCGCGCGGCAGTAATTCATCAACTCGAGAGACTTCAATTACTGGAATTGGTTCATCCCCGGCCACAGTTCGTCTTACGGCCATTAAGTCCATATGCAGTGGTTGAAGCAGCTCTGCAACCCGTCGTGCAATCGAGCCGAAGCCGAGAATCAGTACCGTCTGCCCGTTGAGTAAAGGAGAATGCGCTCGCAACTCCTGCATCGGCCATGATTTTGATTCACGCTGATTGTCTAGCGCACCCGGAAGATTTCTAGCGAGAGACATCATCATTGCTACCAGGTGTTGAGCACAAGGTTCGTCGTAGACCGATGAACTATTCGACATCACGGTGCCACGAGTGCGCAGTGCCTGTTTAATCGTTTCGACATCGTAGTTCGTGTATCCGGCAGAATTGAGTTGCACCCAACGTACGCTATCCGAGGCGACGATTGCCTGAGGATCTGGATAACCAAACGCCACGTCTGAATGCTGCAATGCTTGTCGTGGCTCACCGGTGAGACCGCCCTCTTTCTCACCGAAGATCAATAGCTGATGACTCGCAGTTCTCTCTCGCAGCAGCTGCAGAGATTCGTGGTCGTTCGGACCAAAGTCGTTGTTACACCAGATACGAAGTTTCATAGTGACCTTGAACTCTAAAACATGAGCGACACTCAAGCAACAACTGAACGCGATGCCGTCACGGCGAATACTGGTTCCGCTGGTTCCCTGAGCTCGCAGTTCAAGGTCCCCGGCCTGCGCTGGTGGATGA
Source organism: Pyrinomonadaceae bacterium (assembly GCA_035646955.1). GTDB lineage: Bacteria > Acidobacteriota > Blastocatellia > Pyrinomonadales > Pyrinomonadaceae > PSRF01. The sequence goes on along the minus strand of DASROI010000217.1, from coordinate 8,696 downwards.
TGACCCTGATCATGCTTGGTTCGATTCTGAACTACCTCACGCGGAGTACACTCTCGGTCGCCGCGCCTAACGTCCTTCACGATCTTCAAATCAATGAGCACCAATACTCGTACATCGTCGCGGCCTTTCAGATCGCTATCATGTTTCAGCCCTTGTGCGGCTACGTCATGGACGTTCTGGGATTGCGCGTCGGCCTGGCAATTTTTGCCACCGCCTGGTCACTGACAAACATGGCCCATGGGTTGGCTCATAACTGGCAAATGCTTGCAGCGCTGCGAGCGCTACTGGGATTTAATGAAGGTTCAGCCAACCCCGCTGGAATGAAAGCGACGGCCGAATGGTTTCCGGCAAAAGAACGCGGATTTGCAGGCGGCGTCTATAATATAGGAGCGTCGTTTGGTTCAATGCTGGCGCCTCCACTCGTGGCATGGGCCATACTCGCTTACAACTGGCAATTCGCCTTTGTTCTGACGGGAGGAATGGGACTGGTTTGGGTACTGCTTTGGATCCTCTTTTATCGCTCTCCTTCTCAACATCGCGCACTTTCAAGTTCTGAGAAAGAGTACATAGCCAAAGGACAGGAGACGTTTCTCGACAGCGATGGCACCCGGCCGTCAATTTTGAGACTACTTCGAAAGCGGAACTTCTGGGGCATCGCGATTCCAAGGTTCCTGGCCGATCCGACCTGGGGAACCCTCACCTTCTGGCTGCCGCTATATTTGAATACAGTGCGCCATTTTGATCTCAAACAGATTGCGATGTTCGCCTGGATGCCTTTTCTCGCGGCTGACCTCGGCTGTCTTTGTGGACCATCGATTACAGCAAGTCTCCAAAAGTATTTCGGCTTCTCGCTCATAAACGCCAGGCGCTCTGCCTTTACAATAGGCGCACTCCTCATGATCGGGGTCGCCTATGCCGGATTTGTTGAGAGCCCTTATACAGCGATCGCCCTGATAAGCCTGGCAGGGTTTGCCCATCAAACTTTGTCTGTAACGGTGATCACCATGTCTTCGGATCTATTTAAACGAAGCGAAGTAGCCACCGTCGCGGGTATGGCAGGCACGCTGGGGAATGCTGGGCTACTGATTTTTTCGCTAATGATCGGAGCGCTGGTGCTCAGCATTGGTTACGCACCTTTCTTCATATGCCTGGCCGTTCTCGATCTGATTGGCGCCGTTGTATTGTGGACATTGGTCCAACCACCGGAAGAAGTTCCTCGAACACTGGATCACTAAATAATTTATCGATGACTGCAATTATCAAAAATCCAATTCTGCGTGGCTTTAATCCGGACCCGTCGATTTTAAGAGTTGGGGACGACTACTACATCGCGACATCTACATTCGAATGGTATCCAGGTGTCCAGATTCATCATTCCAGGGATCTGATTAATTGGCGGTTGTTAACTCGACCGTTAAGACGCGCGAGCCAGTTGAACATGCTCGGAGACCCTGACTCATGCGGCGTCTGGGCACCATGTCTCACGTTCTCTGACGGCTTGTTCTACCTGGTCTATACGGACGTCAAACGCTACGGCCGGACTACTCAAGCTGGCACCAGTGGAGCATCACTCCGTGACACACACAACTATCTTGTTACGAGCGAATCAATCGACGGCGAATGGTCCGACCCGATCTTCCTGAACAGCAGCGGCTTTGATCCGTCTCTCTTTCATGACGACGACGGCCGCAAATACGTTCTCAACATGCTATGGGATTTTCGTCCCGGTAATAATCGATTTGCGGGAATCCAAATCCAGGAGTATTTGCCGGCCGAGCAAAGATTAGTCGGACCGCGCGAGGTCATCTTCAAAGGCACTTCGCTAGGACTGACTGAGGGCCCTCATCTTTATAAGCGTGATGGTTATTATTATCTAATGACTGCCGAAGGCGGGACTGGCTGGGGACACGCCGTCACTCTGGCAAGGTCGAGATCTCTAACTGGACCGTACGAACTCCATCCCGACACGTACATCTTGACTGCTCGGAATCGGCCCGATGTCCCACTACAACGTTCAGGGCACGCCGACCTGGTTCAGACTCAAAACGGCGAAACATACATGGTCTATCTCTGCGGCCGTCCGCTGGCGAATCGTGGCCGATGCGTCCTGGGACGCGAAACGGCCATACAAAAAATGATCTGGGATGAAGATGGTTGGCTGCGGACATTGGATCGGCAAGGCATTCCCAGTGTCGAAGTCCCGGGACCATCCTTGCCGGATCATCCATTTCCTGGAACGCCTCAGAAGACCGACTTCGATGATCGAGAACTGCCCATTGAATTTCAATGGCTCCGCACCCCTTCGCCGGAAGAGATCTTTAGCCTGTCTGCTCGACCAGGATTTCTGCGCCTATACGGACGTGAATCCATCGGCAGTCTTTTCAGACAAAGTCTCGTTGCGCGGAGGCAGCAGGCTCATTGCTATACGGCAATCACGTCCATCTCTTTTGAGCCTGAAGATTTTCAGCATACCGCCGGACTGATCTGTTACTACAACGGCGAAAAATTTCATTACTGTTACATCAGCTACGACGACACGCTCGGTAAACACCTGCGTGTAATGTCAGCACATCCCGATCTGGTTCAATCTGATGTTTTTACCGCGCCATTGCCGATAGCCGGCGGTTCGACTGTCGAACTTCGAGTTGAAGTAGACTACGAACGTTTGCGTTTCGGATACCGCACCGGAAAAGAAAAGTGGATCTGGTTACCAGAACAATTTGATGCGAGCATTCTTTCGGATGAGGCAAGCGCTCCCGGTAAGCCCAATTTTACCGGCGCCTTTGTCGGCATGTGCTGCCAGGACAGCTCCGGCCAGGCTAGACCAGCCGATTTTGATTTCTTTGAGTACAGCGAACGAGACTTTCGACCAATTATCGGAATGGACCAGTAACTATGAAAAAGCGGAATCCGAATCGTAGAGCTTTTATGAAGCAGTCAGTAACGTCGGCTGCTGGATTGTTGACCATTTCAGCTCTCTCAAAAGGGTCAGAGACCATACGAGCAATTCCGAGCGTAGGAAGGAACTTCACCACCATGCAGGCCGCACCAAGGCTTAAATTTTCTGTTATCGGCATCAATCACGATCATATCCACGGACAAATAGGCGCCACGATTCGAGGTGGCGGCGAGTTCGTCTCCTTCTATGCTAAAGAACCGGACCTCGCTGCTGCTTTCGCCAAACGCTATCCACAGGTAAAACAGGCGCGCAGCCAGGATGAGATACTCGAAGACAAATCTACTCAACTTGTATTGAGTGCTGCGATTCCGGTTGACCGGGCGCCGATAGGAATTGCGGTTATGAAGCACGGCAAAGACTACATGTCAGACAAGCCTGGCATCATCACCCTTGAACAATTGGCAGAGGTCCGTCGCGTACAACAAGAGACGAAACGCATTTACTCAATCATGTATAGCGAGCGTTTTGAAAATAAAGCGACTGTGAAGGCGGGAGAGCTGATAAAGGCAGGGGCAATCGGCCAGGTAATACAAACCACCGGGCTTGGACCACACCGGATGAACCCGAAGACACGGCCCACCTGGTTCTTCGATCGAAAATACTTTGGCGGCATACTTTGCGACATAGCGTCGCACCAGTTTGACCAGTTCCTGTTCTTTACCGGCTCGACTAAAGCGAGCATCGTCGCTTCGCAGGTAGGAAATTTTCATCACCCACAGTATCCCGAGTTTCAAGACTTCGGAGATGTAGTCTTGCGCGGCGATGGCGGCACCGGCTACATCCGGGTTGACTGGTTCACACCTGACGGCTTGAGTTCATGGGGCGATGGACGCCTAACGATCATTGGGACCGATGGTTTCATCGAGATTCGCAAAAACGTGGACGTCGCTGGACGACCTGGCGGCAATCACCTCTTTCTGACTGATCAAAAGGAGACACGGTATTTCGACTGTAATAAGGATCCTTTGCCTTACGGAGAGCAACTGGTGGATGACGTGCTAAATCGCACTGAAACCGCGATGACGCAACGCCACTGTTTCCTGGCCACCGAACTCGCGTTATTAGCACAGAAGCAAGCTCAAAGCCTCGATATCAAAAAATAGGCATCCGCTATGAAGAACAAATCTTTCTCGCGCCGCACCTTTGTGAAATCAGCCATCGTCGGAACGACGGCCATGACACTCGAGGTCAAAGGTTTTCCTACGATTGTTCCGGCCTCGGTCTTCGGCCCCACTTCTCCAGGCAATCGCATCAATGTGGCGGCAATCGGAACCGGTCGCATCTCAAGAGGGCACGATTTGCCAGGTGTTTGGCGCTATGATGACGCACAAATAATGGCCGTGTGTGATCTGGATTCCCGGAGAGCTGAAGAGGCAAAGACGCTCGTTAATAATTTCTACAGTAAGAAAACGGGTAGTTCTTTTGACGGAGTTAAGGTCTACACCGATTACCGCCTGTTACTCCAGAACAAAGATGTCGACGCAGTTTTAATAAGCACGCCTGATCATTGGCACTCGATAATTGGGATCGACGCAGCCGAAGCGGGCAAGGACGCTTACTTACAAAAGCCTGCTTCTCTCACAATTGCTGAAGGCCGAGCATTAAGCAATGCAGTGCACCGCAGCGGTCGTATCTTTCAAATCGGGAGTCAGCAACGGTCATCTCAACAGTTTCGTTACGCAGCAGAACTGGTTCGCAATGGAAGAATTGGTCAACTGAAGACCGTTTATGTGGGTTTGCCGTCTGATCCCGCCGGCGATGAGGAGCCCGAAATGCCGGTTCCCAGGAATCTCAATTACGAGATGTGGCTGGGTTCAACTCCCTACAGGTATTACACAGAGAAACGAGTGCATCCGCAGAGTGACTACGGTAGACCAGGATGGTTGCGCTGCGAGCAGTTCGGCGCCGGGATGATCACGGGTTGGGGGTCGCATCATATCGATTGCGCTCATTGGGCCATGGATACTGAATACACCGGACCAATCGAAGTTTGGGGCACTGCAGAGTTTCCAACGAAAGGACTCTGGGACGTTCATGGGACTTTCAGTACCGAGGCACTCTATGCAAATGGAGTAAAGATGATTGTGAGTACCGAACTGCCAAATGGCATTAAGTTCGAAGGTAGCAAGGGTTGGATTTTTGTATCAAGGGGCAACGAGTCCGTTACCAGTAGCGATCCCGTGGCAAAGCTGAAAGATCCGCAAGCCCTGGCTGCCAGCGATCCGGCGATAATTACGTCGGTGATTGGTCCAAACGAAACTCACCTCTACGAGAGCAAAGAACATCATGGTAATTGGCTCGAGTGTGTCAGGAACAGGAAGATACCAATTGCTCCGATTGAAGTAGGTCATCGTTCATGCTCGACCTGCCTGGTCCACCAGGTAGCGATGAAGCTCAAGCGCAAAGTCTACTGGGATCCGGGCAAGGAAAAATTTCGAAACGACGATGAAGCGAACAGTATGCTGTCGCGACCGCAGCGCTGGCCCTATGTGATTGAGAGTCACTTGAGTTGAACGCGACACCACCGAACGATCATCCACAGATTACGCCGATTAGACAGACTCTTTCTTAGAAAAGGCATGCACTAGGGCGCAAAGAGGTATCTGTGTAATGGACGGAATCGGTGGATGAATCTCCCGCTTTTTACGCAGTCTCTGTGGCTAGTGATGTTAGCGAATCAATAATTTTTAGGTGGTCGAAATTAAGGACTGTGAGGGCCGTAAGCCACAAATGAACATATGAAAAAACTAGCGACGAAACTCCTAATACTGATTCTCCTATCAACAAACCTTGAAAGCTTACTGGCCCAGGAGAAGTTGCCCTACCAGAATCCATCACTACCAATCGAAAAACGGGTCGACGACCTGGTCTCCCGGATGACGCTGGAGGAAAAGGTATCGCAAATGATGAATGGCGCCGCCGCCATCGAACGCCTCGGCATTCCGGAATATGAATGGTGGAACGAGGCGCTGCATGGGGTGGCGCGAGCGGGCTATGCCACAGTGTTTCCACAAGCGATTGGACTGGCCGCAACCTGGAATCCAGACCTCATGTATCAAGTGGCCGATGTTATTTCCACCGAGGCGCGGGCCAAGCATCATGAGTTTGAACGAAAGAACGATCGCGGTCGCTACAAAGGGCTCACCTTCTGGAGTCCGAACATAAATATCTTTCGAGATCCCCGTTGGGGACGTGGGCAGGAAACTTACGGTGAAGATCCGTTTCTGACGGCGAGGCTCGGAGTCGCCTTTGTGAAGGGACTGCAGGGAAATGATCCACGCTATTTGAAAGTCATTGCCACTCCGAAACACTACGCAGTCCACAGTGGACCAGAGCCAGAGCGACACAGCTTCGACGCGAAAGCAATCGAGCGAGACATGTTGCAAACCTACTTGCCCGCTTTCCATGCAACGATTGTCGAAGGCGGCGCTCGATCTGTGATGTGTGCTTACAACCGGACCAATGGAGAGCCCTGCTGTACCAGCAAGCCCCTAAACGACACGTTACGCCAATGGGGGTTTAATGGCTACATCGTGTCAGACTGCGGTGCGATCGACGACATCTATCTGAGACACCACTACGTAAAAACAGAGGAGGAGGCATCGGCGCTTGCGGTGAAAGCCGGCACCGATCTGACCTGTGGACGAGAATACCGCTCGCTGGTTAAAGCGGTGAAGGATGGTCTGATAACAGAAAAAGAGATCGACGTTGCAGTTAAACGTTTAATGACAGCACGCTTTCAGCTTGGGATGTTCGACCCTCCCGAGATGGTTCCTTATGCAAAGATTCCTTTCTCGGAAAATGACTCAGAAGCACACAGGCAGCTTTCACTTCGTGCCAGTCGCGAGTCCCTCGTCTTGCTTAAGAACGCGCAAAATACACTGCCATTGAAAAAAGAGATCGGCAAGATTGCCGTGATTGGCCCATCCGCTGACAATCTCAGCGTCTTACTCGGTAATTACAATGGCCAACCGAGCAAGTACGTAACTCCGCTAGCTGGCATACGGGCAAAAGTATCTGCCGCAACCCAGGTCTTATACGCTCCGGGCTTGTATCCGCCGGGTGTGTTTGTCGAACCAGTTCCGGCTTCCGTTTTGACTAATGGCAGCGAAGGTCTAAGAGGTGAATACTTTAATAACCGCGAACTAAAAGGAGAGCCAACAGTAGTCAGAACAGATCCCGGAATCAACTTTGAATGGGGCGCGATGAGTCCAGCGAACGGGGTCGCTGAAGACAATTTCTCCGTGCGGTGGACCGGAAAGCTCTCGCCACCGGAGTCGGGAAAATATGTGCTCGGTATCTCTGGGAACGGAGGCGTCCGATTATCCATTGATGGTCAGACTCTGATTGAAGAAATGAATAATCGTCGCACCCGGTCGCTTACAAAGGAGATCGAATTGCAGTCGGGTCGATCTTATGATGTGCGCCTTGAATACTTTGAAAACTCAAACCAGTACTCCTCCATTAAATTTAACTGGTCCACGCCGAACGGTGAGCGAAGGTTAAAGGATGAAGCGATCGCGAAGGCTCGTGAAGCGGACACGATCGTGATGGTGATGGGTATAACACCTTCCGTTGAAGGTGAAGAGATGGATGTGCAGGTGGAAGGATTTCGCGGCGGCGATCGCACGGACATCGTTCTTCCAAAAAACCAGGAGGAACTAATCAAGGAAATTCAAGGTCTTGGGAAGCCTGTCGTGTTGGTGCTGATGGGCGGAAGTGCACTGGCAGTTAACTGGGCCAACGAACATGTCGGGGCAATTCTCGACGCTTGGTATCCGGGTGAAGAAGGCGGAACCGCAATTGCAGACGTTCTTTTTGGTGATTACAACCCGGCCGGACGTTTGCCGGTGACATTCTACAAATCGGTGGCGGATCTTCCGCCTTTCAATGATTACGCGATGGAGGGTCGCACCTACCGGTATTTCAAAGGCACTCCGTTGTACCCTTTTGGCTTCGGCTTGAGCTATACAACTTTTAAGTATGGCCGATTGAAGTTTGATCGAGCATCGATCACTGCAGGTCAAAGTTTGAAGCTGAGTGTCGAAGTCACGAATACCGGCAGTCGTACCGGCGACGAGGTGGCCCAGGTTTACCTGACGGACGTAGCATCAACATACCCTAAGCCAATTCGAAGTCTCACTGGCGTCAAACGAATCAATTTGAAACCCGGCGAAAAGCGAGTGCTCGAGTTCACGATCACTCCCGATCAAATGGCCGTAATAGACGACAACGGTAACAAGAAAGTTGAGCGGGGAGAATTTCTGGTTAGTGCCGGTGGTAAACAACCGGGCTTCACCGGTGGTGCCGACGCCGCAACCACTTCAGTGGTGCAAGCAACATTCAGTGTCAAATGATCTCTGGGGATTTAGTTGATGTTATTTCAAACACATCATTTTGGTTAAGGACGCTGGGCTTCCAGGTGAGTGTTCAATTCACCCGCTGTAATCGCTATCGGCAAACGATTTTGGCGAGGTGGCAGCGGGCAGGTCGCATAAGGAGTAAAGGCACAAGGTGGATTCTCCGCGCGATTGAAATCAAGAACAACTTTTCCATCCTTCGGCATTTCAGCATAGAGAAAGCGACCTGCGCCGTAGGTCGACTTACCTACCGTGCGATCGCGAAACAGGATGAACAACTTATCGTCTTCAATAAGAGGCCTCAGTTGCAACGCCTAACTCGTAGTTCTGTAAACTGGTGACCTTTTAGAGCGGCAATCGCAAGCGGGCTTCGCAAC
>DASROI010000216.1:0-17071 GCA_035646955.1 Pyrinomonadaceae bacterium | reverse complement strand
TCGTGAGATTTTCTGGGACGCTAATTCAAACTATAACGCGCTCCAGCTGAGATTGGACAAGAGGTTGAGCCACGGTTTGTCGTTCCAGAGTTCCTATACCTGGTCGAAAGCAATCGATGATGCTTCAACTACTGAAACTGCGTTCAGTAATACGCCTCCGGGTGCTCGTATGCAGGATGCATTCGATACTAAAGCTGAGCGTGGTCGTTCGGCTTTCGATACGAGGCACAACTTTGTAACCAGTGCGACCTATGAACTCCCACGATTCAACGCGAATGGAGTTGGTGACAAGCTGCTCAATGGGTGGGAGTTAACAGGAATACTGACGTACCACACTGGGTTCCCGTTCAACGTGGTGTTGGGTTTCGACAGGGCGAACGATGCTTCGGTTGACGACGTTGCGCAGCGGCCGGACATGGTTACCGGTCGAACTGCCGAAAGCGCTGTCACTGGAGACCCAACTCGCTACATCGATTCGACTGCCTTTCAGGTGCAGCCGGCCGGGACTTACGGTAACTCCGGTCGAAACATCCTGGAAGGCCCGGGCTTCACAACGTTTGATATGGGGATCTATAAGAACACGACTCTCTTTGAGAAGGTCAGGTTCCAATTCAGAGCCGAGTTCTTCAATCTTTTCAATCATGCAAACTTCGCAATACCGGATAACCTCGTCGTCTTTACTTCCGAACAATCGACGGTTCCGGCTAACTTCGGCCGAATCACCAGGACGACAAGTACGTCTCGGCAAATTCAGTTGGGATTAAAGTTTATCTTCTGATGCTGCTGAAGAAATTGCCTGGAACATCCTTAATGCTTTACAGGAAAGTCAAAAGATCTCCTGTCTCGGAGAAGTTTGGACATGGCCTCTTGTCTCTGCTGGTGCTGCTGACATTCGTGCTCCCGGGTTCGACCTGTCCAGCTGCACAAGCGGAACACTTTACCGTTCTGGTTGGGGGAACAGTCATCGACGGCAACGGCGGAACACCACTTCCGGATGCCGTAGTCGTCATCAGGGAAAACAAGATCGTGGCAGTAGGCAAGAGGGGGAAAACGAAGTACCCAGCGACCGCCAGGATCCTAGATGTGACCGGCAAATATGTTCTACCTGGGCTCATCGACATTCATATCCATTACCAGGATTGGATGGGCGAGCTTTTCTTGGCCCATGGCGTGACTACTGTTAAGGACCTCGGGAACGTTGTGGAATGGATTTCCGCGGTCAGCGCTGATGTCGAGTCGGGCAGGATGCGTGGGCCCAGGATCTTTTATGTTGGCAATGGTCTAGACGCACCACCTCCCGCACGAGAAAGTCACGTCGGTGTCGACAATCCGGAGATGGCCCGAAAAGCTGTCAGGCTTCTGCACGGACGCGGGGCGTGCGCCATTAAAGTTCGTGAAAAGGCGACACCCGAGCTTGTGAAAGCAATAGTGGAAGAAGCTCACAAGCTCGGAATTCCGGTAACTGGTCACATCAGACGAATCGACGCTAACGAGGCGGCTCTGGCTGGCATTGATGCTCTTGAACATGCAAGCGGCGTGGTCCAACTGCTCTCGAATCGTTCGAAAGAGGTTGACCCAAAGGAGGATCCTCTCCAAGGCGTCATCGCTGACCTTAAGGCGTTTGCCACGATCGAGAATTCGAAACTCGACGAGTTGGCACGTCTCCTGGCAAACAGAAAAGTGGCGCTGATACCAACAATGGCAGGTTGGTGGCGGATGTCTTCTGATCGTCGCGATGACTTTGCGCGTGAAGATGCTGAATACGCCAAGAATCAGTCGCTCACTTATGTTCCCGAAGATTGGCGCAAACTTTGGTCTACCTCGTCGATGTACAAGGTTAGGAACGCGGACGATCTCGCTCAATTAAAGGTGGCCCTGAATAAGCTCCAGTACCTCTTGGTCAGGCTGTATCAGGCCGGCGGGAAGGTGTTTGCAGGGTCGGACACGGTCAATTCTGTTCCCGGATTGAGCTTGCAGAGAGAACTGATCATGTTGGTGGATGCGGGGTTTACTTCTCAGCAGGCTATCACCATGGCTACGCGTGATAACGCCCGCTTCCTCGGAAGAGGCGCCGAGTTGGGTTCAATAGAGAAAGGAAAACTAGCAGACATAGTCGTGTTGAGCGCCAACCCTGTGGCCGACATACGCAACATCGGTCGGATCTCTTTGGTGATCAAGAACGGGCAGCTCATAGACACGACCTACCATGCCAACTATTCAATTCCAACGCCGAAGCCAAAAATTACCAGACCTGTTTGGCTTGAGAAGGAGTTGCAGCGACTATGAAAAAACTAATTCAAATCAAAAACACGGGTTGGGCTTTCATTAATTCATTCCGCGCAATTGCATTCGTCTGTTTGCTCTGCTCTGCTTCATACGTTGTGAATGCGCAAGAAACGAAGTTTGTTGAACGAGAGGTCACTTTCAAGACCGAGGACGGGTGGGTGATACACGGTGTTCTCACAACGCCTCCGGCTCTTCAGCCGGGCGAGAAAATAGCCGGCGCAGTTCTGGTCCCATCGCCTCATCACGATCGCGACATCTATGGCCATAACGGATATCCGAGCATTAGGGAGGTGCTTGAAAAAGCGAAGATTGCAACTCTCAGATTTGATATTCGCGGCCGAGGTACGAGTGCCGAGCCTCGAGACTATTGGGACTTTACTGACGACCAAAAGGCCAGAGTCAGTCTCGACGTGACCGCCGCAATCGAATTTCTCTGTCAACAAAATGGTATCGACCAAAGTCGGATAGGCATTGTTACCGAAAATGAGAGTGCCGATGCTGCAGTGATCGCAGCAACGAAGGATGCTCGTGTACGTGCAATGATTTTGCTCTCGGGCCGAATGGGTCAGGCAGCCAAGGATGCGATCAAGAGTCGCCAGGACCTGGCCATACTCGGCGTGGTCAGCAAAGAAGATCGAGTGAGCTTTGCAGATCTCGCTGACGCCTATCGACTCTCGCCCGATCCCGCGAGCAGTCTGATGATTCATTACAACATTGGCCTGGGGAACGCAATGTTCATCATGAACATGGCCAAGCATCCCGACGACAAACTGGAAGTGACCGTTGGTGAATGGCTGGTTGGGCGACTGAAGCTTTCGTCAGAGTCGCGGGAAGTGACTTTCCAGTCGAGTGATGGATGGAAACTTTCCGGCACTCTCCGGATCCCCGCAAACGTGGGTCCGACTGGTGCTCCTGGCATTGTGTTCGTTCACTCAAATCTGAGTGATCGCTATGTCTTCGATCACCTCGAGAAGTCGTTGGCAGCTGCCGGCTTCGCGACTTTGAATTTTGACTTTCGCGGTCGAGGCAAGAGTCGCAACAAAGGCTCGTATTTTGATCTGTCGCAAGCGGAAAAAGACAAGGGCAACCTTGATGTTACGGCTGCCTTGGACCATCTAAGTTCGCTCAAGGGCGTGGATAAGAATCGCTTGATTGTGGTCGCGACGTCCGTTGGGGTTCGGTATGGAATCAAGGCTGCTATCTCAGACGATCGAATAAAGGCTTTTGTCATGCTTGGCGGGTTGCCGCAACACGCCGAAGTTCAGCAGTCGAAGTTTCCGATCCTGTTCGTTTCGAGTTCTGGTATCCCCCAGATTGCCAAAGCTTTTAGAGAGTTTTACGAAATGACAAAAGCCCACGGAAGTTATCTGGTCGAGTTTGACGTGGGCGGTGTCGGTTACCACCTCTTTGACCTTGATGACAGCCTCGAACCTCTGATTGTGCGATGGCTCAAGCCGCAGTTTTTGTCGCAATAGTCGTCGATTGCACCTCAATTCAAGATTACGTTGCTCGAGCATAGAAGGAGACGCAATGGTACAAGCAGTTTCATTTCTCAACGAACTAAAGGGCGCCCGAGATGAGTGGCACAGTAAGGACCATCCTTTTATCGATAAATGGGAGAAGGGCGAGTTAACGAAGCGTCAAACTGCCGCTTACGTGGTCCAACATTATCACTTCGTCACAGACTATCTAAACTGGCTGGCCTTCATTTGGGCCCACTGTCCAGTAAAGGAAGTGAAAGACAGCATTTTGGATAACCTTAAAGAAGAGGAAGATCCCAAGGATCGGCATCTGGAAATGTTGATCGACTATGCGGTCGCCTGCGGATTGACGCCTGAAGAGGTGGTTAATGCAAAGGTCTTACCCGGAACCGAGGCATTGAAAGATTGGGGTTGGCGTTTGGTCTATCAAACGCCCTGGGAAGTTTCGTGCGCCGGGTTGATGATCGGACTCGAGTCGCAACCGCCGCACATCTATCCCCGAATCATTCCGAGTTTACATAACAACTATGGTTGGCGACCGGGTGATCGTGAGATTCGCTTCTTCAAAGGGCACGTCGAGGCTGACGAGATACACAGCGCTCGTGGTTTCCAGATGACTGAGAAGTATTGCAATACACCTGAGCTCAGACAGGCCGCTCTCGAGGCTGTGAGAACAGCGGCGCGTAAGCGTTGGAACCACATGAATGGAATTTACTGGTATGCAGTAGAGGGCAAAGACGACGACACGCCGAGTGAATAGTTAATTCGCAGGAAACCTCTTATTCACCCGGAAACGATGTTTTGATGAATGACCTCAGTAACGGAATAGCCAAGAGGTCGCATGCGCTGTAAAGGAGCGGGGAATGAACAATCAAGGCGACGAAAAGCCTTCGAGGCGACAGTTCATCAAGTCGACAGCTGCGGGCACAGCTTATTTCCTAACGCCTGAATTAACCCATGCCGCGACGAGTCCGGAGTCAGCAACCACTGAAACTGAGTCGCTGCAGAAAGACAAGCTCTTCATAGCAGATTCGCAGACTCATATCTTTTGGCGCCGCGAGGGACATGTAAACACAAGTGAGCGCGGGTGGTGGTTTCTAAATCAGCTCGATACTTTTTATAAGGGCGCTACTGGTTCCAAAGGGAGTGTTAAGGACCTGACAAAAGCCCGTTATCTTGATCTGGTACTTCGTCAGAGTGAAACAAGCGTTGCCCTATTAAACTGCCTTGCGCTGAAAGACTTTTATGGCGGCAAGCATATGCTTACGCCTGAAGAAGCTGTCGACGTTCGGGCGGAATTTCCTGAGCGTGTGGTCGTACTGGGAAGTGTCGATCCTGCCGATGGCAAACCTGCACTCGATGATCTTGAACGCCAGGTAAAGGATTTCAAGATCACAGGCATAAAGTTATATCCCGGAGACTACAACCGTGGGGGTTGGTACGCTGACGACGAAAAAGTTGCCTATCCGCTATGGGAAAAGTGCCGCCAACTTGGTGTTCGTTATGTGGCAATGCATAAGGGTCTGCCGTTCTCCATTTTCAACGCCAAGTATTGCCACCCAGAAGACGTCGATCGCGCACTTGACGATTTTCCCGATCTGAATTTTGTGCTCTATCACTCCGCGTATCCATACCTGGATGAGCTAACGATGATGGCATTTCGTCTGACCGGACGAAAGAAAAACCTTTACGTCGATATTGGTGGATTGTTGGCGATCATGATGCAAGCTCCGTATGAGCTGGGGCACACAATAGGCAAACTACTAAAGTATCTCGGACCAGACAATATCATCTGGGGTACTGACTCACCCATCACGGGTTCGCCCCAAGCTTATATTGATTTCTTCCGCAACTACCGCATTCCTAACGAACTCTGTGAACAGTTCGGTTATCCGCAAATTACTGACGAAGACAAGCGCAAGATCTTCGGTGGGAACCTGGCGCGCCTGCTCGGAATTAACGTTGAAGAAAAGATGAAAAAGTTGGCAGGCGACAAAGTCTCACGCGCCAGAGAATTAGTAATTTGATTTCAATCCCAGGGGACCCTTAAAGTCCAGAATCAACTCTGTGCAAACGGAAACATCTGCCAATGAGTTAGCGATTAACGAACGACTGCTGGGTCGATTACTGGAAGACCGTGCTGCTCAATACGGAGACCGCGAGTTTCTCCACTTTAAGGGAAGCCGGTCCATTTCGTACCGCGAGCTAAATGAGGCGGCAAACCGTTTCGGTAATGGCTTAATGGGCCTGGGGCTTGGCAAAGATAAGAAGCTCGCCATCATGTTGCCGAACTGTCCCGAGTATCTCTATCTCTTGTTTGGTGCGGCTAAAATTGGCGCAGTCGCCGTCCCAATCAATACTGGTTACAAAGGCACGCTATTAGCCCACGTCCTCAACAACTCGGACGCTGAGGTTTTGGTTGTAGACGAGCAATTTGCCGACACGATCAATGAAGTAGCCGAGAAGGTTCCGAGACTGAAGACCCTACTGGTCTATTCCGAAACCGGAGTTATTGGCAATCGCTTTCGAGACTCGTGGCAGGTCTTAGAGGTCACCACGCTAGATAACTCAAGCAACAAACCGCCGAACGCCGATGTAAACCACACTGACACAGTAATGATTTTGTATACGGGCGGCACCACTGGACCATCGAAGGGTGTCGTCATGACGCACCATTTCTACTGGTCCTATGCCCGCATGGTTAAGGAGAGCATCGGTTATACAGAGAACGATGTCTCCTATACCTGCATGCCGCTCTTTCATATTAACGCTCAGATAGGATCGATCGTGGCAACTATCTACGCGGGCGGACGCGTGGCTCTTTACCAGAGATTCAGTGCCAGGTCTTTCTGGGATGAGATCAGAAATTCCGGTGCTACAGTCTTCCTGGGCATGGGAGCCGTCGGCAACATTCTTGCGAAGAACCCGCCAACTCTGGCGGACCTCGAAAACCGAGTCAGGTTGGCAGTGATCGTTCCACCGCCCGATGATCTGGAAGGATTTGAGCGCCGCTTTGGTTTGCGCGTGATCTTCGAGACCTTCGGAATGACGGAAGGATTGATTATTCCACCAAGACTTCATGAACCGAGAAAGCGCGGTTGTTGCGGTAAGCCTATTGCAGATTATGAAGTCAGAATTGTAGACGACAACGATCGCGCGCTTGGTCCAAATCAAACTGGCGAACTGGTCTTTCGGCCCCGCGAGCCGTACACAATGATGTCTGGCTACTACAAGATGCCCGAAGCGACGCTCGAAGCTTTTCGCAATTTGTGGTTTCACACCGGAGACCTTGGCTACCTGGACGAGGAAGGGTTTCTGTTTTACGTCGGTCGCAAGAAGGATGCAATCAGGCGCCGGGGTGAAAACATCTCTGCCTACGAAATCGAGACTGTGGTGAACGAGCACCCAGCTGTTTTAGAGTCGGCCGCTATCGCTGTTCCAGCGGAACTCGGTGAGGACGATGTGAAGATTGTGGTGGTGCTTAAACCTGACGGAAAGCTGACTCCGGAAGAGTTGATCCGTTTCTGTGAGTCTCGCATGGCGTACTTCATGATCCCTCGTTACGTAGAGGTGGTAGACGCTCTTCCTAAGAACCCTTCACAGCGAATCGAAAAGTACAAACTCCGAGCGAATGCGCTTAGTGAATCCACGTGGGATCGTGAGAAGGCTGGAATTACTTTAAGCCGGTAAAATTGGACCAGTGCCAAAACTACGAGGCAGAGCCGCGATTGTCGGGGTTGGCGAAACGGCCGTAGGTCGCGTACCGGATCTCGGTGCGACTCAAATGTACGTGCAGGCATGCGGTCGCGCTATGGATGATGCTGGTTTGACGGGTAGAGATGTAGACGCTGTCATTACCGCTAACTCCTGGTCTGAGCCGCACTACTACCACGCAGAATGGATCGCGGAGTACCTCGGGATTCTGCCGCAGCATTGCCTGACACTTGGTACAGGTGGTGGAACGATCATAGCCGCGCTCAGTCACGCTGTAAGTGCGATTGAAACTGGTCTCTGTCAAACTGTTCTCCTGGCAGCTGCGGACAACTGGTTGAGCGCATTTACCAGGGAGAAGATGGTGGAAATGATGGCAGCCAACGCTGGTCATCATCAATTCGAGATTCCCTACGGTAGCTTTGTCCCGGCGCTCTACGCGCTATTCGCGCAGGCACATGTAAATCGATATGGGACCACCAGCGAACAGTTTGCCAAAGTCGCTGTTACAGCACGGAAGCATGCGGCGCTTCACCCCGGAGCACAGATGCGTGCTCCAATAACAACAGCCGATGTCATTGAATCGAAGAAGGTCGCCGATCCGCTTCATCTACTCGATTGCGCTCTTATTTCTGACGGTGGTGCGGCAATTGTCATTACCTCTGCTGCACGCGCGCGTGACTGTCGCGCAAAGCCGGTTTATCTGCTTGGGTTAGGTGAAGCTCATCAACACGAACACGTAATTCAGGCGGTTAGTTTGACTGAGACGGCAGCAGCGGAGTCTGGCGCGCGCGCGTTCGCGATGGCAGATCTCACAGTGAACGATATTGATCTTGCGATGCTGTACGACCCATTTACGCCAGCCGTTGTGATGTTTCTCGAGGATCTCGGTTTCTGCCAGCGAGGTGAGGGCGGGTCTTTTGTGGAGGCAGGAGAGACTGAGTTGAATGGACGCCTGCCGGTCAATACTAATGGAGGCTTGCTGTCTTATGCGCATCCCGGAAATCCGGGTTCACTTTTATTAACTGTTGAAGCTGTGCATCAGTTAAGAGGTGAGTGCGCGGATCGGCAGGTCGAGGATGCCAGCGTTGCCTTGGTCCACGGCGAGGGCGGAATTATGTCATCGCACGCGACCGCAATTTTGGGAAACGAACAATAGAACCAACAAACGCGACAAAAAATTATGCCAATCTACGAATACCTTTGTGAGACATGTGCCAAAACCCTCGAAGTAATACAGATCATTAGTGCAACTCCACCCAGTTCATGTCCGAACTGCGGTGGCGCGTTGGAGCGTCTGTTTTCGCGGACCAACTCAAACTTTGGTAGGCATTCAAGTCCCAGCGCTGAACGCCATTCCAAACTGGGTGCGCAAGAACAAGCGATGCAAGAACTGGATCGTTTGACTGAACACTCAAAAAGGACTGGCATACCGTTGGATGATCTGTTCGAGGCGCACTAAAAATGATGAGTGATGGTGTTCTCAACAAATTTCGGCTGGATGGAAGGGTTTGCATTGTAACCGGAGCGAGTCGAGGGCTAGGCCGAGCAATTGCGATTGCCGTTGCTGAAGCCGGAGCAGATGTGGCGGCCGTCGCGCGAAGTCAACAAGCCATCGAAGAGACCGCCCAGGCGATCCAAGAGCGCGGGCGGAAAGCTCTTGCTGTCTCATGTGATGTTCATGATTCAGGGTCAGTCAACAAGATGGTCGAGGATGTCCTCAACGAATTCGGGCGGATTGACGTCGTTATCAACAACGCGGGTGGCGGCGATATGAAGCCAATCGTGGAGATGAGCGAGGACGAGTGGTTGCGTATTGTCGATCTCAACGTCAACGCCCTGTTCAGAATTTGCAAGGCGGTTGGACCACACATGATCGAGCGACGGCAGGGCAAGATTATCAACATGTCTTCGATGTATGGCCTCGTTGGTGAGAAGAACGTTACCGCGTACTGTGCTAGCAAAGGTGCGATTATTCAATTCACGCGCGCGCTGGCGCTGGAATGGGCCGAGCACAACATCACTGTCAATGCGCTTGCTCCGGGCTACATTTACACCGAACGAACAAGTCGAGTTTTTGATACCGAGCTTGGCAATGCTTTTATCAGTCGAGTTCCACTGGGGCGAATTGGAAAGACTGAGGAACTGGGACCGCTAGTGGTTTACCTGGCGTCGAGCGCCTCAGATTATATGACCGGCAGCGTGATTGTGATGGATGGTGGTCAGACTGCTGGCTAGAGATTGACTAGAAGGTGTCTCTGGCAGATTTGAACTCCGGGAGTTCTAACTCGGTTGGAGGTCCTTTACGAGAGCTCTCGCAAGGATGCTTTGTTTGATCTCACCGACCACATCATGCAGGTTGAAATTTTTATTGGTCAGACATTGTGACTGGGCGCCCACCAGGGAACAGATGATGGTATACGCGACTAGCTTTGACCCGAGTTCGGGTTTGAAGATTCCGTCTTGTTTGCCGCGTTCAAAGATGTTTGCAATAAAATCAGCCGTTCCCTCAAATCCCTCACTCAGCCGTTCCGCGTACTTTCCGTCAGTTTCAAGACTGACGCGCTGTAGGAACAAGCTGCAATCCGGATGCTGAACCAACAGCAAGTAGAAGTTCTCGAATAACTGGTCAATCTTTTCGCGGGTGTTGTCTACCTCTTCAACGTGTTGCTGCACGACCTCTTGCCAGTTCAGCCGCATGTTTTCGAGGATGGCTGCAAACAGCGCTTCCTTGTTCTCAAAATGCCAGTAGATCGCTCCTTTAGTAATACCGGCGCCACTGGCTATGTCTGAGATCGAGGTATTGTGAAAACCTTGTCTAGCGAATAATTTCAGACAAGCCACAACGATGTCCTCTCGTGTAGCAATGCTTCTCGGCGTTCTAAGAGTGGCTGAGGAAGTTGGCATAAAAATCAATATACTAAACGGTCGCTCTGTTTACAAACTATTCTTCGCCGTCGGAACTTGCCATTTTATCCGATGAGATCCAAAGGCTATGTATGACCTTCACCTCTCGACGGCGCTTCACGCTTGGCTCGCTCGTTTGTTTGCGTGTACTTTTGGTCAAAGTATTAAATTCATTTTCCGAAGAGAGTACGGCCGCACCACAAGTTTTCCTGAATTCCAAACAATCCAAGCCAAGGTCAGTGGGCGAGCGTGTGTTGACAAACAAAGAATCTTCTGTGAGCTATCAAAAACATGTTATTAGGTGGGCACACAAATTGGCACACAAAAATGTGCTGAACGTGCAGTTGAAGCATGGGTGCAGTGCAAATTTTTCCGAGGAAATTTAGTGCTAGTTGATTCTAAGAGAGTTGGCCCACCGTTTGACACCGGTAGGGGTCTGGGGTTCAAATCCCCACGCGCCTACCAATAGAATCAAAATGTTAAGAACAAGGCGGCCCAGAATGGCCGCTTTTTGTGTCATTGATTGTGAAGTAACCGAGGATGGAACAAATGAAACCGATCCTCAGAATGAGCGGGACAGTGAGTGCTGAGTGCCCTTACTGTTCCTCCAGATCTAACTTCCAGCATAAACAAGAATTTATAATCAATCAAAACACGATTATAGGAGTCAACCTTATACTCGGATTCTGTGGGTGCTATTGCAGTGTATGAGCTGCGGACGCGAGCTCTTGCGAAATTGCACGATAGAGGGCAAGTACACCAAGCGGTCCTACGAGAGCTTTTTTCCCTTTGCGAGTGAGACCGCCGCTCTACCTACAAAGGTACCAGATGATATTGAGGCGGAGTTCCGTGAAGCCGAACTTTGCTCAGCTGCGGCAGCAAATCGAGGAGCATCGGCTCTTTTCCGCTCAACTCTTGAGAGACACTGAAGACTAATGGCTATGAGGATCTGTCTGCGAAGGGTCACGACAAGATGAGGTTACAAGCAAAGATAGATGAGGCGGCAGCCGATGGAATCATAACCGAAGCTCTGCGGAACCGAGCTCATGATGAGATCCGAGTGCTCGGCAATGATGTTTTGCATGACTCCTGGATGGTCATATCCGATGAGGACGTAGATGCGGCGTACCACTACACTCAACGCATATTAGAAGCTTTCTACGACCATAGAGACTCCGTTGAGAAGATACTTATAGCCAAGAAACGAATTAACGCGCCGAAATCCGAAGATCCTGGCGCGTCTTAAAAAGGTTTAGTTATTGACCCTCGTACACCAGCAGGGTAGTTGTTACGAACAGTTTGAACATCGTGAATGCTTTGAACAGTTACAACTCGTGTTCATTTTTCCAGTCTCTGAGTCTCTGAGTGAACCTTTGCCCTATAAGCTATGTGAGGTCGGATTTACAATAAACGAAGAAGTCAAAAGTCCGATGTTATTTCCCAAAGCGTATTCAGGGAATACAATTTATTTCGAGAAAGGGTCAAAGCTATCAGAGATAAACGACAACCAATTCGGAGAATGAACCCAACTGCCTACTCGCCAGAAGGCAATGCCTCCACTTTAGACTTTAACGCTTCTAGTAATTCGATCCTGGATCTAAGATAGACTCTATAGTCCCGCGCATCGGTATGATTCAATTCATGCAGCATTGCCGTGTGCTTTGACTCCAGCAGTTCGAGCAATAACATTCGTTCCTCGTCTGTCATATTGAACATCATACCTAACCTCCGCTTTCTGTAGCCAAATCAAGGTCGCTACTCTGATATTGTGTCAACGAATGCCACCAGTGTCAGACAGCATAGACCACTGATGTTTCTAGTCACGTAACAACTTAGTTGTTCTCTATAAGTGTCTGTATGGAAACGGCGCAGAACACGATCAATGCACCGCGTTCTGGCATCCTCTAAGATCATTATTGGTCCATCGATTTCCGCATTATGAGTTGCAACCTGCCTTCCGTTGAAGCCAGCACGAGTTTTTCTGCAGACTCCGGTGTAACTTGCACGGTTACAACTTCGACCCGCTCAGCCTCTTTTTCGTTCTTGGGCTTGATGCTTTGACTGCTCGCAAGCACTTTTACTTTTTGGAGCAGAATCTTGCAAATCCTTTCACTCGGGGCGATATTGTTAGCAGGCTCTATCACCACTACGACGTCGCCCAACATACCGGGCATTATGAAGCCTGAGACGCCGATCACCTCGTCGAACCTCACAGTAATCGCTCGATATCCATCAGGAATAACTTCGGACAGCCCTTCACCCCATCCAATCGGGACCAGATGACTCTGCTTAATCGGCTCGCGCGGCATGATTCTCGCGACTGCCACACGGCCCAACAAATGATCATCTATTTTTCGAAAAGCTCCTTGGAGTGCGACGTCGCGGGGGAATCGCGTTAGCGTCAGCTGCTCGGCGATGATCCGGCTGCCAACTGGAATTTCCATTTTGGCGACGACGATTAATTGGCTATCAAGATCTCCGGGGCTGATGTTCGGACCCAATCGATTGAAGTGACTTGATAGCAGCACGGCGAGGATGAACGTGGACCCACTGGCGGCCAGTTTCAGTAAATTCGAAATTCGATGCTGATTCAGTTCGGTAAGCCTCATTCTCTAGATGGGGATCGATAAGTAAGAGCCAGGAAACTCAGGTCACATCGAGATCTTCCCGAAGGTTAGAAAGATTCATTAGGCACTAACTCAGTCGCTCCTTACGGTTCCAATTTTCTGTATTCGCACCTTGCATCTTGCAGGGAGTAGGCGGTAATTCTCTACTCTTTTAGCATTGATGGGTAGCCCACCTCCTTAGCGCGTGAGGATAGGGGCCGTGGCTTTGAGGGGGCGTCTCCCCAAAATGGGTATTTGCCAATTCTAACCAGGCTTTCAAACTCTTGTGTCCGACGCGATATTACCTTGAGTTGCGGAATAAAAACAAAGTTTCAAATGTGAGTATGGACGCTCTGTGGTGAGAGTTTAAGCGCTCCGGCGAGTTGCGAGATCGTCCTCGGCTCGAGCGCCACGAGGTTCAGAATTGCCTCTTTGGTGCCGTTCGATAATAGTCTTCTCTTTGTTATGTCTGACCATGGATCGCTGTAACCGCCAGCTTCGGCTGATACGCAGTCGCAAGGAAATCGCGGACCTCTAAGCCCATTAGGATTAGCCATTAGGACCCCTTTACCTTATGAATTTTAGGGGGTATCCTAAATCCACTTAACCTTACGGAATAGTAACACCCCTTCTGGGACTAGCAGCCTAAATGCCGTCAGGCATTCTTGAACAGGAGTCATGATGGGTGATTACGCTTACAACGATAAGACGTTTCCAGGGTCATCTCATTTTCTGCGTCGCCTTTTAGTTACGCAACAAGACTAGGAGAATCACCATGGCAAGCCCTGCAAGTATCGCCGGACATCCTGTTCATCCAATGATCATTCCATTTCCTATAGCTCTTTGGATCTTCTCGCTCGTCGCCGACTTGATTTACTTGTGGCGTGGCAATTCGGTATGGAGAGACTACATTGCTTTTTACACTCTGCTGGGCGGTATCATCGGAGCAGCTGTAGCTGCCGTGCCCGGCTTTATTGACTGGCTGTCGCTGAAGGATCCCGACGTGGTCAAGATTGCCAATTGGCATGCACGCCTCAACGTGATCGCACTCTTGATCTTTGCGGCGAGTTTTTATCTGCGTACCAGAAGCGGCTCTGCGCTTGTGAATGGGGGTTACACCATTCCGATCGGCCTGTCCGTTTTCGGAGTCATCCTTATCTTAATTTCAGGCTACCTGGGTGGGGAGATGGTTTTCAAACACGGCGTCGCAGTTGATCAACAGGCCCGGACTGGGACTAAAGTTTAAGCCTTGACTGCCTGCTATACCGCTTTAAGTAGTAGTTCTAATTGACGAAAATGAGCACTCTTCTAACTTCGGTAATAATGGGATTGTAAACGGACGGCGAAAGAAAATTGTAATCAGCCAGCTATCATCGAGGCTGATTAGTTGGCACCTGCTTCATTCTGACCCTCTCTTTTCTGTTCCCAGTATGGTGAACGTTTGTAGTGGCCGTAAAGCTTAACCTCATAGTCGCGTGTGAGCGGAAGCGCTAGTTCGAATTCCGGCGCGTTAGTGATCTGTTCGCGTCGGAGATTTAAGTATGCGTTTGACTCTGCCCAACTTACCCACAAAATCCACTCAGTAGCCAAAAGAACTTTCTTACCTGGCCACCAATTATTTGTGTCTGCCACGGCGTACCGGATCGTCCACGTCCGATCGTCGACAATAAAATCTTCGATATGTCCAATCTCACCATCCACGGCCATGATGTGGTATCCACCCACCACCTTCGTGCTTCTTAAATGAGGGTTGTTCTCTTCTTTGAATCCTGCGACCTCGGATCTGTCAGATTCAGAACTCGTCTCTGCGTTTTCGCCTGAAGGATATCCACGAGCAGTACCGAGACCAGTCGACCCCCAATAGTACGGCGGCAATCCCAAATAGATCGAGTAATCAGTCGGATGCTGGAGAGCAACTGGTTTGTCGGTATAGATACCAGCGCCTTTTTGGATTTCTTCTTTCGTGAGGGACACATGAATGTTTTTGCCAGAAGCATCCGCTTCAATGACAACTGTCGGTGAAAGTAGCACTTGCCTGCCGGAGAGCCAGTTGCCAAGGTCTACTACCACATACTTGATGGTCCAGGTCTGATCATCGAAATAGAGTTGTTCGACACGACCTATATCTCCGTCTGTTGCGCGGATCGTATAGTCTTGCAACTCTCTTGCGCGTAGGAACATATCAAATCCCTCCATTCTCTGAAAACCAAATCGTCCGCTCCGACGATACGACAAAAGTCAACGAGTCACCCTTTAGAATCGGGCTGCCTTCTCCGCTCAAGATTCAGGGTACTAACAGCTGATTGAGGACAACGGGGAAGGTAGATCACAAAACTCATCATAATCTTCCGTTCAGGTCAGGACCTGCGATCACCTGCCGCGTCATACGAAATGCTCACTCTCTGCTGGATCCACCTCCTCAGTAAGCTTGTGCTCCACGTGTAGCGAAAAAGCGAAGGTTGCTCCCTGGCCGGGCAAATTTTCAACCCAGATTTTACCGTCATGTGCTTCGATGATCCCGCGGGCAATGGCCAGTCCCATCCCCGTACCGGAATTATGTTGCGGGTGCGTACCACGATAAAACTTTTCAAAAAGACGGCTGGTTTCCTCAGGCACAATACCGGGCCCCTGATCCGTTACACTAATCAGTAATTCATCACCTTTCATCTCGGCTTTCACAGATATTTCGCCACCCGCTGGAGAATATTTGGCTGCGTTCTCAACCAGGTTCGAGAGTGCTTCAGCTACCAGGCGAGAATCAATGAGGACAACTGGAAGAGAGTCATCACATTCGACTTCCAGTCGGTGGTGGCGAGTCAAAACGGCGCATCGTTCGAGCACGTTATGAAAGACTTCTGACGGCGATTCCCATTTCCTTGATAGACGCAATTCTCCAGCATCAATCCGGGCCATGGACAGCAAGTTTTCAATTAGTCGTGAGAGTCGGGTGACCTCTTCGCTGATGATCAAGTGGAACTCGTGTAAGGTCGCCGCGTCCCACTCAGTGTCACTATGAAGAAGACTATCTACAGAGGCGCGAATGGAAGTAAGTGGTGTGCGCAAATCGTGAGAGACCGAAGCGAGCAACGCTGATTTTAATTCATTACTCTGTTTAAGCGCTTCTGTGCGGTTTACCTCTTCCAGGATGCGCGCTCGTTCGAGAGTCCACGCGACCAATCCCGCAATTGCTTCCATCGTTTTCTCTTCTAGTGTTGCAATCAGGACCATCACTCCTATAGAGGTTGTTCCTACCTGCAAAGGAAGGTATGTGATTGCGGAAGAGGGCTTGGTGTGTCCGGACCACACGGACTTGCTTTCTGGTGTGATTTCGGTGGTTAGGGGAACTAATTTCAATTTTCCCGAAAGCGCGACTTCCTTGATACTCGTTAATGAAGGTGTAAATGCCTTTTCCTCGCTCGGCTCTGAAGCAATTGAGAGAGCACTCCATTCACCATCGTCAACTGACTCGAAAACACCGCAATATTGAACAGCGAAGACCTCTTGTATCTTGGGAGCTATAGCCATGATCAGCGTTTTGGGATCCAAGGCAGCGCTGCTCGTTCGGCTGAGCTGATATAGCTTCCATATCTCTTCACGACTCTTCTCGACTTCATGAGTACGTGTGCGAGCTGTGGACCAGAGCTGGCTGGCGACCACCGCAGTTATCAGGAATGATGTGAGTGCCACCCAATTGTGTGGATCTTCCACCGTGACGGTGAACGGTGGCGGAAGAAAGAAAAAGTTAAAGCAGAAGGTGCTAATGAGGGAAGCGAAAATGCTGGGCCCGTGTCCCTGTTTGGACGCAATGATTAAGACGAACAGTAAATAGCTCAACGCGACAGTCGTGATGCTGACGTCGGTTAGAAACAACATGCGAAAAATCAACACGCGAAAAATGATGGTTACGGTTGTAACGCCGATAATGGCTGCGAGATATCCTCTCCAATTGCGGCGTACGGCTAAAAGCATCTTTGATAACCACCATAGAGCAGCTCTAGTATTCGGTATCTGCATATCATTGGGAACATGTCCCTCTCAGCCTGCTTGCTGAGTCCTAACAGCGAAGTCTGTAGCTCGCCG
>DASROI010000215.1:0-5811 GCA_035646955.1 Pyrinomonadaceae bacterium | reverse complement strand
GTGAAATCGACACTTCGCAAAAACACTTCTCTCGTCGACCTGTTCGCCGCTCTTTTTCCATGCGGTTCAATAACTGGTGCTCCCAAGATCCGTACGATGCAAATAATCAAGAGTCTAGAGACCGAGCCCCGGGGGCCTTATACCGGCGCTATCGGATTTCTGAAACCTGGTGGAGATTGCATTTTCAATGTGGCCATTCGTACAGTCGTTCTCGATAGCTTGACTGGTGGAGTTAGCTTCTCTGTTGGTGGTGGCGTAACTATCGATTCAACTTCTGACCTTGAGTATGAGGAATGTTTACTTAAGGCTCAGTTCCTGACGCAGAAACCAGTGACGTTCAATCTCTTTGAATCATTCAGACTCGAAAATGGTGATTACTTTCTGATGGACCGTCATCTTAAGCGTCTAGCAGAGTCAGCTCGATATTTTGATTTCCGGTTTATGAAGAACGAGATCGATCAAGAGCTGCGAACATTAGCTAAGTCACACGAACGCGGTATTTGGAAAGTAAAGTTGGAATTGGAAAAGAGCGGTGCGATTAAATCCTCAGTCACGGATCTCGCCGAACTGGGACCACGAAAAGTCGCACTCGCTGGGAGTCCAGTCGATCAATCCGATCGCTTTCTCTTTCACAAGACTACAAATCGAAAGTTTTATGACGATGAGTTGGCATTGCACCCAGATTGCGATGACGTAATCTTTTGGAATGACAACCGCGAGATCACTGAATCTACAATTGCGAATGTCGTCGTGAGGCTTGACGATCAACTAGTTACACCACCGATCGAATCGGGACTCCTGGCGGGTACGTATCGAGCTGAATTGATTGCGGAGGGAACGATCAGTGAACGAAAGATTACTGTCGATGATCTTGCAAGGGCTACAGAAGTTTTCCTGATTAACTCGGTCAGGAAGTGGATGACGGTCTCTGATCTGGCGAGTTGATCATTCGTAGAGGAGAATCCCGGCACGACTTTGGCGAAACTCCTCAAGTTGGTTGTTCCATGAGGCAACGATCTCTCTCGCCGAGTCGCCACGCTTCACTCGATCTAACGTCGCGGAATTCACCAGCAATCTCCCATAACTATCAACTTTCCACTCAGACGGGTAGAGGCGACGTAACCCGACGGCAATCTCAATTCCTGTTAGTAACGGCCGGAAAGTAGTTCGATCTGTGACGATAATGTTCACGCCGCCGCACGCTTCGTCTTTGAAGACCGAGGCCTTTGGCGTGAAGTTGAGGGGCACAAATCGCACACCCGGTAATGCGCGCTGGTTCAAATAGTCAGCGAGCTTTCCGGCCTGAATCCACGGAGCGCCAATCAGTTCAAACGGCGTGTCAGTGCCGCGACCAACAGAGACGTTTGTTGTTTCAAGTAAACCGATGCCTGGATATAACGTGGCTTCGGTCAAGCTCCGCATATTTGGCGACGGGTTGACCCAGGTCTGACTCGTTTCGTCAAACCACATCGAACGTTTCCATCCTTCCATCTTGATTACGTGAAGTTGGCAGTCGATTTTGCGATCACGTACATAAAGCTGGGCCAACTCGCCGACTGTCAGTCCATGGCGAACAGGAATTCGATGATAAGAGGTAAAGGTAGACTTGTCTTCGTCAGTAAGCGGCCCCTCCACATCGAGTCCTCCGATCGGATTTGGCCGGTCCAAAACGTAGACAGGCACCTTTGCTTTACCTGCTTCTTCTAGTGCGTAACCCAGTGTTGAAATATAGGTGTAGAAGCGGACGCCAATGTCTTGAATGTCGAAGACCAGGGCATCTAGGTTCTTTAACTGTTCAGCAGTGGGTCGCCGCGATTCTCCGTATAAAGAGTAAATGGGTAAACCAGTTGCCTCATCCCTGGAGTCTGAAATTTTTTCGTCGGCAAGTCCCCGAATGCCATGCTCTGGAGAAAACAAGGCCGTTAGTTTCACATTGGAAGCTTTATTCAATACGTCTATCGTCTGCCGGCCTTCGCGATCACGCCCAGTATGGTTTGTAATGAGGCCCACTCGTTTGTTTGCAAGTTGACTGAAATTATCTCGCTCGAGAACATCGATACCATTCAAGACTCGCGAGGGAGTGGAGCTGCTAGTTTCTTTGTCAAGAAGTTCTAAAGCTCTTAATTGCTCTTGATAGTATCTTGTATATTCCTGACGCGCTCGCGTTACTACATCCTCATCGGTTACTGAACCTGCAACTATCGAAGCCACTCGACCTCGCAATGGTCCAACATCGCCTTTGCCATTTGGATGGACACGATTGCTGAGAAAGATCAGAAACATGTCGCTCGCGGGATCGATCCAGATCGATGTTCCTGTAAATCCGGTGTGGCCAAACGAACCGAGCGGGAAAAGTTCACCCCGGTTGCTGGAAAAGCTGGTATTGATGTCCCATCCCAGACCTCGCGTACCACCCTGCGGAGTCACCAGGCGCGGTCGGGTCATTTCAGCCACGGTCAATGGGGAGAGAATCCTCGTACCGTGATACTGGCCGCCGCCTAAAATCATCTGGGAGTAAATCGCCAGATCCGAAGCGGTTGAAAATAGCCCGGCGTGTCCCGCAACTCCATTCATTCTGAAAGAGGTGGGATCATGAACTTCGCCTCGCAACCAACGTTCGCCGTCCTCGCCAACATTTGCATTCGAGTCACCCAGATAACTGAGTTGTCCACGGCGTTTCTCAGTAGGGGCAATTCGAGCTTTCAGTTTTTGCTGGGGACGAAAGCCAGTATCTTTCATCCCCAGGGGACCGAAGATATTCTTTTGGGCAAACTGGTCCAGGGTCATTCCGCTGACGCGGTGGACCACTTCGCCGAGCGCGATAAAACCAATATCGCTGTACACAAACCTGGTACCCGGAGGATTTCGAAGTGGCTCTTTGATGAGTCGCTTGATTCCTTCGTCGTAACCGCTCCAGCGTTCTTTTAGATCGAAGTCGGGAGCGTAGCCTGCTCGATGCGTAAGTAACTGCTCGATTGTAATTCGGTCCCTCGCATCCCCCTTGATTTCGGGTATGTAAGTGGATAGCGGCTCGTTGAGTCGAACCTTGCCACTCTCAACCAGGATCATGATGCTTGTGGCGGTAGCTACGACTTTAGTCAGACTTGCGACATCGAAGATTGTGTCGACTGACATGTTCTCGCGCACAGGTTCGACCTGCCGTGCGCCGTACGCTTTGCGCCAGACAACTTTTCCCTTCCGTCCAACAAGTACAACAGCCCCCGGTAAACGATTCTGGGAAATGCCTTCTTCGATGACGGGATCCATTCGCGCGAGCTGCAGGTTGGATACGAGCTTCGATGATTGCCCCTGAGCGACTGAGACAAGGAGTAGTCCAAAAAGAAGCCAGCTAACGGAGAAACGGTGGAGGTGGACGATCTGAGGGGTCATTTTTCGAGTGAGTCTGCTGAACTTTTCAATTGTATCCCGGTGCCACGAGGGTACAGGCCCGGAAGAGAGATCGGAAGCTTTCCAACAACATCAATTTCGCCAACAACAGCTCGCGCTGCGGCATGCTGCAAACTCGGCATATCGCCGTACGCAACCAAATAAGTCCTTAATCCGGGAAAACTCTGAAGCAAATAGGGGTTACCAAAACTGATTCCGACTATCTTTTTCTTCGCATCGATCAACTCTCCAAGCGCTCGAGCTGCGGATTCAGGAATGCCAACACTATTGGCCTGTCCCGAACGAACTCGACCGTACAACGAGGCAATAACCAGATCGGCCGCTTTAGCCTGCTGCAATGCTTTTTGAATATCCGCGTCAGATGAACGCTCATCCAAAACTATTGTTTCAACCTTTAGGCCCATCCGGCTAAGTTTCGCGACAAAAGGATTAGCAATCGACATCCGGTCGTCAGCATTCGTTACCGCCAGGTTGAAAACCTTAGTGTCCGGCTTCAGGTTTCGTAATGGGATTAGTTTATCTTCGTCTCGCACCAAAGTGATGGCATGCTCCGCGATTTCAGCAGCGAGCATTCCGACATCACGCGAGCCCAGCACGCGGTCCAGCTCATCAATTGGCGTTATCTTTTGGGTCGTCAATCCCAGGTCGTACTTGGCTGCGAGGATTCTCCTCGCCGAGGCATCAATTCTTTCCTCGGTCAATCGTCCGGACTGCACAGCGCTCTTGACACCTTTGAAGGCTGCGTCGACATCCGCAGGTTTTAGAAGCATATCGGCTCCGGCTTCGAGCGCTCGCACGGCAGCCTCTTCCTGGGTGAAGTAGATAGTCAGACCACTCATGCTGAGAGCATCGGTGACGATCAGGCCTTTGAATTTCATGTCATTACGTAGGATCTGGCCCATCACCGGTGACATAGTGGCCGGCATGGTCGCCTTTTCATCGATAAGTTCTCCGGCTTCGTCTGTATCTATCGGTCTACTTTTTGAGGCTTTTGGTAGCGGTCGAATAACTGTCGAGTCTACTTGCGGTAAAGCTATATGGCCCACCATCACTGAACCTACACCCGCGTGTATCGATGCCTGGAACGGGACGAATTCGACCGTGTTGAGTCGCGCTCGATCGACATTAATTTCAGGCAGACCTCGATGGGAATCAACTGCAGTATCACCATGTCCGGGAAAATGTTTGGCCGTTGCAATCACGCCAACGCTTTGAGCACCCTGTGTAAATGCTGCGGCAAAGCGGGCGACGTCAGCGGCGTTCTCGCCGTAAGAACGCACGTTGATCACGGGGTTGGCCGCATTGTTATTTATATCGACTACCGGTGCAAAAATCTGTCGCACTCCGAGTACTTTTGCTTCGCGAGCAGTAATCTCACCCTGTCGTCGAGCATAGTCCGGGTTGCCTGTAGCAGCCACTGCCATATTCCACGGAAAATTAACAGTGTCGTCAAAGCGCATCCCAGCTCCAGCTTCGAGATCCGCAGAAATTAAAAGCGGATACTTCGCCATTTGCTGCAACCGGTTGACCAGGATCACCGATTCATAAACTGGACCACGAAACAAAATTACGCCACCCACTTTGTCGTCTTCAACGAAGTGTTTTAGGACTTGAAACGATTCGCTGTCTTGATTGAGGAATGTAGCGTTAACGCCGACTGATATCAGCTGCCCAATCTTCTCGTCCAGTGACATTCGACCGAGCTCAACATTGGCCCAGGCAAGCGCCGGGGCCGAGGGCTCCGGTTTGAAGGCATTTGTTCTATTCTCCGCCCGCGCCGTCGAGGGTTCCGGATTGCCCTGGGGAAACACGCAAACTGGCGCCACGAGCAGAACTGAAACAACAAGAGATAGAAAGCGCTTTATCATCGAAACTCCAATATTTTAGTCTTCGGAAACTCCGGCGGGAGCAAGTTCGTCTCGCATATCCGCAGGCGCCGGGCTAAAAGCAAAGCTGGCAACCCAGGCCACCAGCACCGTGATCAAGCTTCCGAGAAAGACATACCACGTCCACGCGACTCTAGTCACAAAGAAGACGTACAACATACAAGCTATACTGACGCCCATCCCAATGAGAGCCGGCGGCTGACTTACACGCCGCAGAAATGTACCGACCAGAAAAACGCCCAACACTGGACCATTGATTAGCGATGCAATAGACAGCGCGTTGTTCAAAGCTGATCCAGGTTGCTTTCGAGCGACTAACGCAACCCCAATCTGCACGACTCCCCAAAGTAGCGTTAAAAGATGTGAGACCTTTAGATAGTGTTTGTCATCGCGGTTCGGTCTTATCGGCCTGTACAAGTCGTTAACTGCCGTGGCCGCGATGGAGTTCAACGACGAAGACATTGCCGCCGCAAAGATCGCCGCAACCACGAGACCAGATAAACCGGTCGGCATGTAC
>DASROI010000214.1:0-27556 GCA_035646955.1 Pyrinomonadaceae bacterium | reverse complement strand
CCAATTATAGGAAAATCGCTCACCTCCGTTATCACTGGTAAAGATCACTATCGTGTCCCTGTCGAGTCCGGATCGAGTCAGCGTTTGCAAAACCTCGCCAACCCCATCATCTAAACTCTTCATCATTGCCGCATACGTTTTCAAAGACCCACCTGAGACAAAATTGTTATAGCCTGTACCAATCTTACTGCTGACCTGTTCATCATTTGGTCCCTCCCACGGCCAATGTGGTGCCGTGTAGTGCAGACTCAAATAAAACGGCCGTTCAGTTTTGCCTTTAGCGTGGCGTGAAATAAATTCAACCGCGCGTGTGGTGAGAATCTCCGTGATGTAGCCCTTTCGCTCCACCAGCACCTTACCTTCGTAGAAATCAGGGTCCCCGGACAGGTTCTTGTGCGTAAAGAAATCAGCCGCACCACTCATGATTCCAACGAACTCGTCGAAGCCGCTTTGAATTGGTCCAAAGTTCGGAAGGTAACCGAGATGCCATTTTCCAATCAGCGCAGTTGAATAGCCGTTTTGTTTTAAGAGCGATGCAACCGTGGGATG
Organism: Pyrinomonadaceae bacterium; assembly: GCA_035646955.1. GTDB lineage: Bacteria > Acidobacteriota > Blastocatellia > Pyrinomonadales > Pyrinomonadaceae > PSRF01. The sequence goes on along the minus strand of DASROI010000214.1, from coordinate 27,007 downwards.
CTCTGGGGGCAAACCCACCGTTAACGATTTTTCGCGCAATACTCTGCTATCCGAGAGAGGTTCTTCGAGCCCGACGCGCGTTCTCGCTGGATAACGGCCCGTCATGAAAGCACATCTTGCTGGTGTACAAACTGGCGCTGCGGAATACGCGTTGACTAACCGAACACCCTGCGTCGCGAGACGATCGAGACTTGGCGTCTGATAGTCAGGACGCCCGTAACACGACAGATCGCCATAACCGAGATCGTCAGCGAAGATAAACAGGATATTCGGACGACGGGATTGCGCCGGAAAGAAGTTGGGACGAACCATTGCCCCCGCAACAACAGCAGCACCAATGAATTCGCGCCGGTTGAGTTTTGACATGCGACGGATGGTAGAAGAGGGAGTAGGAACTTGGCAATACCCAGCACGTTGCAGTGCCGCAGCTCTAACCCAGTTGTGTTTACACCTCGCGCGGTTGTTCAAAACCATTCATACTTAGCCGATGGTTTTCGAACCGCTTCAAAATAAAGAGGCATGCTCTGTTGGAAAAGTTAATTAAAGAAGCCGATGACGGACTAAAGCCACGACGTGTGCAGGCATTCTTCAAAGAGCTTGGTCCAGGTCTGATCGCTGGAGCGGCGGACGATGATCCTTCCGGTATCTCAACCTACTCCGTCGCCGGCGCTGCTTTTGGTTACGCGCCACTCTGGTCCGCCCTATTTTCATTTCCATTAATGGCTGCAGTGCAGTTGATGTGCGCGCGACTGGGAATGGTAACGGGACGCGGCCTGGCGGGGGTTGTACGTCGCACCTATAGTCGCTACGTACTCTGGGGCGCGTGTACCCTGTTACTCGTCGCGAATATCTTCAACATTGGAGCGGACCTCGGAGGAATGGGCGAAGCGACTGCTATGGTTACCGGCATCAGCACTTTCTTCTGGACTCCATTCTATGCGGTAGTGATGACCTCGCTTTTGTTTTGGACTACTTATCGGGTAATCGCAAGAACATTCAAATGGCTTACCCTGACGCTTTTCGCTTACGTAATCGCGGCGTTCCTGGCCCAACCTGACTGGCGCGCCGTAGTGACTTCAACCATTTTCCCACACATTGAGTGGTCCGCTAGCTACCTGGCAACGTTCGTAGGAATCCTGGGAACTACGATCTCTCCCTACCTATTCTTCTGGCAAGCCTCACTTGAGGTGGAAGAAGAACGAAAGATGGGGCGCCGGACGGTGGGCCAACGAAAGGGTGCAACCACTGAGGAACTGCAGAAAGCGCGCACGGATGTGATCGCCGGAATGTTCTTCTCCAATTTCGTAATGTATTTCATTATTCTCACCACAGCCGCCACCCTGCACGCGCACGGAATGAAAGAGATTGATACCGCACAACAAGCGGCTCAGGCATTGAAACCACTCGCAGGCAATGCGGCATACTTACTTTTTGCCCTGGGACTAATTGGTACCGGGATGATTGGTATTCCGGCGTTGGCCGGATCGGCTGCATATGCCGTTGCAGAAGCAATGGCCTGGCGCGGAAGCCTCGAAGATCGACCCCGACTTGCCAAGAAATTTTACGCTGTCATGGGAGCAGCAATGATTCTTGGCCTGACCCTCAATTACGTTGGTATAAACGCCGTGAAGATGTTGTTCTGGTCTGCCGTACTGAATGGAGTTTTAGCAGCGCCGCTAATTGTGCTGGTTGTACTTCTAACCAGCACAAAGAAAGTGATGGGGAACCACGTCAGTCCGCCGGTACTGAAATGGCTTGGATGGGCCACCGCAATGATTATGGCCGCGGCAGCATTTGGAATGCTCGTGACGGCCTAATCCCTATAGGACCACGCGCGCGGCGCTCACACACGGGTGTTGTGCAGTTGCTGCGCTTGTGGTTTTGAAAGATCATTGACCGGCGGTTTAGAGACGCGGCCTTCGTACACTTCCCGCGCGCGAGACAGCGCGGCCTCAACATGTGGCAGCATGTTTTGTTCACCAAGATTCCTGAGGAACGGCGACTGCCTTAATAATTCTTCGGGCTGGCTCCTCGCCCCGCACAATAATAGTGTCCGTCCCGAAGATTGCAGACGGTCATGAAGTTTCTCCAACTCATGCAATCCTGTTGCGTCAATAGCGGTCATATTTCGCAAGCGCAGTATTACTACAGGCGGTAACGACTCGACATCGACTGTGGCCTCAGACAATTTCTCGGTAGCTCCGAACAAGAATGGCCCATGAATACGCAAGACGAGGACATAAGCAGGTAACAGCTTGTCTTGCAGGACGTGCGGGCGACCATCTTCGATATACTCCTCTGTCACTGGCGCCACCGTGGTCGTTTGCGAGACCCGATAGATGTAAAGCAACGCAGCCAGAAGCATTCCTATCTCGACGGCAACAGTAAGATCGGCCAGCACAGTGAGACCGAACGTCATCAACCATACAATTATGTCTGCCTGGGAGAGTTTCAGGATCGTTCTTACTTCTCGCCACTCGCTCATGTTGTAAGCCACGACAAACAGGATCGCTGCCAGCGTCGCCAGGGGGATAAAGCGCGCGAGGGGCGCAGCGACCAGTAATATCAAAAGCAGTGTCAAGGCATGGACCATACCAGACACTGGAGTCCGAGCACCCGATCTGATGTTCGTGGCCGTGCGTGCGATCGCTCCAGTCGCTGGAATCCCTCCTACCAGCGGGACCGCGAGATTGGCCATCCCCTGGGCAAACAGTTCCATGTTGGAGTTATGTCTGTCGCCGCTCATACCATCGGCGACTACTGCGGATAGAAGACTCTCAATGGCTGCAAGCATCGCCACAGTTACGGCAGCGGGTAACAAAGGAAGAATTAACTCTGGTCGAAACTGTGGCAGCGAAACATTTGGCAACCCTGTCGGAATACCACCGAACTTACTTCCGATGGTTTCGACTGAAAGCCCAAAAGCTGCCACGGCTAGTGTAGCCAGTACCAGTGCAACGATTGAGCCGGGGATACGTTTCGTAAATCGAGGTACTACCAAAATAATCAGAAGAGAAATAGCCGCGATCAGTACCGTGCGCCAGTGAATGCTGTTGAGACTGCTGACCAAGACTCGCACTCGCGATACGAACTCGCCTGGAAGGGGCGCGGTTTCGAGTCCGAGAAAGTCTTTCACCTGTGTTGACGCAATCAGAACAGCTATGCCATTAGTGAAACCAATAGTGACTGGTCGAGGAATGTATTTCACGGCTGTCCCTAAACCTGTCACAGCCATCACCATCAGGATTACGCCCGCCATCATAGTCACCATCAGCAGGCCCGAGATCCCATGGATTCCGACGATTCCTGCGACGATAACCACGAAGGCTCCGGTTGGACCACCGATTTGAAGTCGCGAGCCGCCTAAAGCAGAAATAAGGAAACCAGCGACGACGGCGGTGTAGAGACCAGCCTGTGGCGAAACGCCGGAAGCAATCCCAAATGCCATAGCCAGAGGGAGTGCTACTAAACCAACAGTCACGCCGGCGATCAGATCCGAAATGAAGTCCAATCGCGTATACCCGGCGCGCAGGCATAGAACCGATTTTGGAATCCACTTTGTTTCGAGAGGCATCACGGTTTTGAACGAGGATTTCCTGGCGGTGACTGATCGATTGACCGTTTTATGCAGCCGTCTGAACGGTGTTTTGCCGGCATGATGTCGCGCGACACTTACAAATTGATTGGTCTAGTTCGAATGAGTTTAGGTAATCGACGGTGATCTCTTCTCCGGCTGCTATCTCCCGTAAGGCAACTATGAGCATGACTGCACCAACAACTAAGGCATCGGCATTTGGATCGCAGGAGTGGTTGATAAATTGTGTCTGGTTCCCATTTACACTTCCATCGATATACCAGTCAGCGTCGAGTTCACTGATGCGCTTGCCGGCTGACTCTTTCATCCTCAGCATTGCTTCCTTGCGAGTGATTCTTTCACCGGCATACTCGGCGATGCGGTTGCCTGCAAGAAAACGAACCGTGGCGAAACATCCCTGGCCGTGAAGCATCGACTCCCTGACACACAAACCATTGGACTTCTTAGAGTCGCGTTCCTGATTTCCCGGGCTGACACTATTTAAGAGTTGCAGCATAGTTTCTAACGAACTCGTTGCGCTGGCTGGCGGCGGGACGCTTTGGCTGGCCCGCTTCCGTGAATCTCCTCAAGCATGCTGCGCACTCCAACGAGGTGGTTGTTGAAAATCTCTTTAGCGGCATCGAGCAATTTGAATATGCTTTTATCACTAACAGAGTAGTAGACGTTTGCACCCTCTTTTCGCGTGATTACAATGTTTCGATTACGCAAGACTGCCAGTTGCTGGGATGCGTTGGCAGGTTCAACCTCAAAACGCTGACTAATCTCGTTTACAGTCAGTTCGCCATCTCGCAAAGCATCCAGAATGGAAATTCTCAACGGATGAGCCAGGGCTTTAAAAAACTCCGCTTTGAAGTCGCTAAGTTGCTGTCTCATTCTACCTTCCACATTCCTGAGCAAACAGTTACTATCCGCAGATATGCATATCTGCAAATCCTTGCATATTCTAAGGTCATCTTTCTTGTTTCGTCAACTATCTCTCTCATGAATCCTCACCGAGTGACTCAAGATCAGCAACCACTTGTTCAGGAAGTTCCAGGCTCGCTGCCTTGAGATTTTCTCGAAGATGTTCGACTGAAGAGGTGCCCGGAATCAGGAGTATGTTGGGCGAACGCTGTAACAGCCACGCCAGCGCAACCTGCATCGTCGTAGTCTTCACCGAGGCGGCTGCCGCTTCGAGTCTTGACGACTGTAAGGGACTAAACCCTCCCAGCGGAAAGAATGGCACATATGCTATTCCCTGCTTCGCGAGATTATTCACAAAAGCATCGTCGCCGCGGTGTACGACGTTGTACATGTTCTGAACGCACACTATGTCGGCAATCTCCTGAGCCTCAGCCAACTGCCTGGCAGTGACGTTACTAAGACCGAGATGACGAATCAATCCTTGTTGTTTGAGTTCCGCTAACGGTGTCAGTCGCTCTTCAATAGGCTCTTCTGCTGGTCCCGATATCCCACCCACTCGCAGATTTACTACGTCCAGCTGGTCTAAGCCAAGGTTTCGAAGGTTGTCATGTACGGCATCAATGAGCTCCTGACGAGATTGTGCTGGAATCCAGGATTTATCTTCAGCTCGACGAGCTCCGACCTTTGTGACGATCACCAGGTCATCTGGGTAGGGGTGAAGTGCGCGTTTGATGAGTTGATTCGTTATATGTGGACCATAATAATCGCTCGTATCGATGTGATTGACGCCAGCCGCAACCGCCTCTCGCAGCACAGCAATCGCACCATCAACGTCACGCGGTGGCCCAAATACACCAGGACCAGCTAGTTGCATTGCGCCATAACCCATCCGCCTAACTGTCGTCGAGCTGTCCAGGAACGTGAAGGTGCCACCAAGATCCATCGGTTCTGTCATTTGTTACCCCTCGTCGATTGCATTCGAAATCAGCCTCTTCGATTCGCCGATTTGTTCTGTCACGCTTCGGGACTGATTTGAGATTGTTCAACCATCTTACGTTGGGAACAGTTTCGGGGTGCCGCACACAGTTTCCCTTAGACACCGTTACTCAACTGAAACTACGGTCACAGACTTTGGCTCCAGTTTGAGAGTCAACTTTCCATTCTGAATATTTGTTGAAACCCGCTTCGGAACGACCGTGTTCGGAGCCTCAAATGTGTTGACGCTGTCGACCTTTGCTGCCGTTAGTGTCTCTCCGATTACAGTCTTGCCATTGTTGCCTTCAAGACTAGCTTCAATTTCAATCGATCGATTTGGATCAAGATTGGTTAGTGCTAACCACAACTTGCCGGTTGCATCTTTTGCCGCAATGGCATCCACGCGGGGCAAAGTGATGTCTCCGTGCGTATAAGAGCCGGCGTTGAAAGCGACGGGTATAGAGGTAGCATTCTGGAAGGGCACATACATTTTATAGACATAGTAAGTGGGCGTCAGCACCATTTTTTCTTTGTCTGTCAAGATCATAGCCTGCAGCACATTGATCATCTGAGCGATGTTTGACATGCGTACCCGGTCGGCATGGCGGGCAAAGATGTTCAGGTTTAGTGCGGCCAGCACCGCATCGCGCAGACTATTCTGTTGGACCAGAAAGCCAGGATCAGTGCCGGGTAACGGCGCATACCATCCGCCCCACTCATCGACGACTAGTGCGATCTTCTTCTGCGGATCATACTTGTCCATGATGGACGAATGTTTTGCCACCAACCCTTCCATTTCGAGGGTGGACTTGAGAACCTTGGCATACTCATTCTCACCGAATCCCACTGATGCTAATTTATTGTCCCAACTTACGACGGTGTAGCTATGCAGCGAGAGACCGTTCATGTCCCAGCTCCACTGGTGATTCTGCCAGGCCTTCATCACAGTTTCGGTCCATTCGGTAAATCGTGGTTCTGGACCACCGGGTCCAACAGCGATCTTTAGCATCTGCTGCTCACCGCGCTGGGCCGGATTAAAGTTTCTGACGAAACGGCTGTAAATCTTGAGCTGGCTAAGATAGTAGTCGGGTGACATATTGCCGCCGCAGTCCCAGCTTTCGTTGCCAATGCCGAGATAGGCGATCTTATAAGGAGCAGAATGACCATTGGCCGCACGCTCCTTCCCGAGTGTGGTTGGTTGGGCGGTCGTCAAGTATTCAAGCCATTCGGCCGCTTCCTGCGGAGTTCCAGAACCGACATTGACGGAGAGATACGCCTCGGCGCCAATCTGGTCCAGGAAATCCATGAACTCGTGTGTTCCGAGAGTGTTCGGCTCGACCACGCCTCCCCAGTTCGGATTGAGGGTGACTTCTCGCTTTGGACCAATCCCTTTGCGCCAGTGGTATTCGTCGGCGAAACAACCGCCTGGCCAACGAACGTTCGGGACCTTCAACTCTTTGAGCGCGGACACAACATCGTTGCGTATGCCGCGTGTGTTTGGAATCTTGGAATCAGGCCCAACCCAGATGCCCTCGTAAACCCCATGGCCGAGATGTTCCGCGAACTGCCCAAAGATATTGCGATCGATCTTCGCTCCCGGCTTCGACAGATCAATTGACAAAGTTACCTTTTCCGAGGGCGAACCCTGTCCCGTTTGGGCCATGACGGACAGGCTAGAACTGACAGTAATTAAAAGAGCAACCATCAAGACTGGTTTGGTCAATCTTGAGAAATGAATGAGCACCGACCACGACGACTCGCGTCGCCAGCTTTGATGGTTCAATTCTGATTTACAAGCCATTTGTTCTCCTTCAGACATATGTGATAGGTTCGCAAACCCTCTGGCAAAACAAGTAGCAAAATACGTGTGTCTGAAGTCTACACTACTAAACCCACATGAACGGTATGAACACAGAAAAAATGGAACGCAAATCAGCATCCGATTATCCACAAGAGTTGTTGGACCTCTTTCACGAGTACCAACACGGTGACATCAACAGGCGCACTTTCCTCGATCGTGCGGGCAAGTTTGCCGTCGGCGGTCTAACAGTCGCTGCCATTTTCGAGAGTTTGTCACCCAACTATGCGTGGGCCCAGCAGGTACCACCCGATGACAAACGAATCAAAGTAAGTCGGGAGGTTGTCGATTCACCGGCGGGAAATGGTTCGATTAAGGGCTACCTGGCGCGACCGTCAAAAAGTGGGAAACTACCCGTGGTTCTGGTCATTCACGAAAACCGCGGACTTAATCCTTATATCGAGGACGTCGCGAGACGACTGGCGGTAGCTAATTTTATTGCCTTTGCTCCAGATGGTTTGACGTCAGTTGGAGGCTATCCCGGCGACGACGAGAAAGGCGCTGCTGCATTTCGAACCGTCGATGGCAAGAAGATGACGGAAGACTTCGTCGCAGCGGCGAAGTGGCTCAAAGCACGACCTGATTCGACAGGCAAACTGGGCGCTGTCGGATTTTGTTTTGGTGGCGGCATTGTAAATCAATTGGCCGTACGACTCGGAGCTGATCTGAATGCAGGCGTTGCGTTTTATGGGAGACAAGCAGGAGCGGATGACGTGCCCAGGATAGCTGCACCACTTTTGCTTCATTACGCCGGAAATGATCAGGGAGTGAACGCAGGAATCGCGGCCTACGAAGCGGCATTGAAAGCCAACAACAAGGTCTACACAGTTTATATGTACGACGGCAAACAGCATGGCTTTCATAACGATACGACTCCTCGTTACGACGAAGGCGCAGCTAAACTTGCGTGGACCCGCACCCTCGACTTTTTCAACAAGTATCTACGGTGACGTGTAATCCTTCGCAACGTATCGCAGTTAAGATATTCGGCCGAATTGTGCCACCGTTGAGGTGCAGCACTGACTAGCGACCAGGTTGAGCTATTTGGTGAAGTATTTTCTTTTCGATCTTGCAGGCGACCGTGTATCTGGGATCGACGATGTTGCCGACATCGTAACGAGCGTTGGAACCCAAAAGCACATGCGCTTCTTCGCTACTCAAGCCAAAATCGGTAGTGAGCCAGGCAATCATATTTGTCGTCGCACGCTGAAGCGCTTCGTCCAAAGGGCGGGCCATTCCCATCGCAAGATAATACTCATCAGTCTCTGCACGTGCTGAGGGTATTCGTCGGTTCTTGATTAGCGAAACCTGAAATTGAACGTCCATCGACGTTTCTATCCCACCTCCACTAGTTTCGCCATCGCCTTGCGCTGCGTGACCATCTCCCACGAATAGATATGCACCCGCTACGCTAACTGGGAAGTATAGCGTTGTACCTTCAATCAGCTGGTTGTAATCCATGTTGCCGCCGTGAGCGTCTGCCGTGAATGTCGACTGAGCTTCATTCATAGCAGGCGCCACTCCGACGCATCCCAGAAAAGGCTTCAAGGGCAACCGAAACTTAGTCATTTTTGGTGACAAGTCATTTACCGTGGCCGTCATCGATGCGAAATCGAAATTCCAGGTGATAATTCGGGGCGCTGTCTTGTAATCAATGTGATAACGCGGCAGTACTGTATTGTCGGCCATTCGCGTCGACTGTATGCCCGTCTTTCTATTCAGCCGAATCTTTTCGAGCTTAACCACTAACGTATCGCCAGGTTCGGCGCCCTCTACAAAGAATGGTCCAGTTAGAGGATTAGGAGGGTCTGTTACTTTGGTGCCGTTCTTGTCGTGTCCATCAGAGTCAGCGCAGGTTGTATCTACGGTATCCCCTGGCTTTATGCGGAGGGCAGGCTCCATGTAAGCCGAGAACTCATGGTAGTAGCGAGTAGGCGTAAAGCGATGTGTTACCGGGGTAAGTAACGCCACAAATGCCGGCACCAGCAAAGCGATAAACATCAATCTCTTCATGTCGAGCCTCTATGACGAAACTTACTTAATGCCAAAATCACGCTCTACCTTGACAACAATTTTATGGAGTGGTTGAGGTGGTCCACTGAGATGACAATTGGGCATGTGTCCTCCACCAGGAAAGAAAACAGCAAATCGACCGGGACGCATTTCAAGTTTCTGGTAATTCGAAGGCACGGCAAAGAGTTCGATGTCAGTCTTGTCCTGATAGGGATCCGTTATTTTCAATTCCTCTGATGGGTAGGAACCTGTTATGTCCTGGCCAGCGATGTAGTAATGCACATCGATATATTTTCTATGGGCTTCAAACTTTGCGTCAGCAATCGCCCGCGTGGGCGTCTTCATGACGAGTGCATATATTTTCTCACCGTCGATTTCGACGCGACCGGCAGGTAAATCCTTGAGGTCTGGTTTTTCAAGGAAACGAAAGGCGGGTTCTAACCGCTGCAACCGAGGATGTGATTGCCAGGATTTCAACTCGCCATTTACCATCCTCGGGTCCTGACACTGGGCAGTTTCGACAGCCAGTACTCGTTCGCGTCCCGCGGTTGCGAAGTAGATGCCACTAACAGTTAGACCTATCAGAAAGTTTCGACGGCCATGGAGATTTGTCTCCTGGCGTTTCACATTCCCATTCAGGCGAGTCATTTGAAACACTCCTTTTGTTGTTCTTTACGCTTCTGTCGACAATGGTCTAGAGGCATCGATCTTCAGCCACAGCAGCATTCCAACGACATTCAAACCCGCCGCAATATAGAACGTCAGATTCCAATTGCCGAATGACTGAATCAAATAGCCCATCAAAAGTGGAGAGAGCATTGAGCCAACGTTCCCTACCATGTTCATCGTTCCACTGATAGTGCCGGCCAGTCTACCGCCGATATCTGCACAGGTGGACCAGGACGCGGCAAGGGTGAAATCGCTCGATGCAGCTGACAGCGAGATCAGGAGAACCGAGATTCGAACGTCAGACACCTGTAAGCCCGCCAGCAGAAACACGACAGAGGCAGCGCAACCAAAGATTCCCACTCCTGCTCGGCCCCATCTAAGCCCGAGACGACGGACTAACCAATCGGTTGAGAAGCCTCCTATTAAAGTGGCAACAGCAGAGAACGCCAGCGGCAACGAAGCATAAACTCCCATTTGTGCCATGGTCATCCCACGAGCCTTCATCAGGTATGTTGGGAACCATGTGATATAGAGGTAATAGACAAACCCCAGCGTGAAGTACATCAAGTAGATGGACAGTAGCGTGGAGTTACTAAAGAGCTGTCGCCACGGCAGATGTGTAACTGGACGCGCAACGATCTCCGACTTATTTCGCTTCAGTAAGTCTATTTCGGCCTGGTTAACAGATTTCTTCTGGGCGGGATCGTCTCTAAACCAGGTAATCCAGAAAACTGCCCAGATGACACCGATGACTCCCAGAAGATAGAAAGTACCGCGCCAACCAACCCTGCCCATCAAAAACAGAACGACCGGTGGCGAAATAGCGGCTCCGAGTCGACTGCCAGTCCAAACCACGCCCAGCGCGGTGCCACGTGCTCGCAAAGGAAACCAGCTGGAAAGGGTTCGATTAATGTTTGGGTAAGCACCAGCCTCACCGGCTCCGAACAGAAATCGCACGGCTAACAGCGAGTGGAATCCTCGGGTCATTCCAGTGAAGACCGTAAACATGGACCACCAGATCACAACTCGCGAGAGCACGCGACGCGGACCAAGCCTGTCGCCAAGCCAACCAGTAGGAATCTCAAACAGCGCGTAAGCAAACGCAAAAATGCTGAAGACCGTTCCCATTTGCACTTCATTCAGTCCCAACTCGGAACTGATAGATGGGGCAGCTATGGAGATACAGACTCTGTCGAGATACGTGATTATTGCGAGGAGGAAAATTACGAAGAGAACTTGATATCTTACGCGGGTGGGCTTTTCAACCTCCGACGAGACTAAATCCTGTTCACTGTTTGTTATGACTGTAACCCTGTTTGTATCGACCACATTTGCCATATGTCGTTATCGCATACTCGTATAGCAACAGCGAGTATGAATTCCGGTTCTTAGTTCGCGGCAATGAAGTCTTTTACCCAACGCGACGGTTCCGGATACCAATCGATCAGCATTCCTTCAATAATTTCAAACTGAGAAATGAGACCATCCTGAAGATACTTAACTACTCGCTCCCATTGATGCTTCAGCATTTCTGCGGGCATAGCGGTGCGCGACGGCCAATCTCGTAAATAACACCCCATACTAATCGGTTTGCCGGGAAACACCTCGCGACAGCGATTGATATGTCGATCCAGGTCTGGAAGATCTTCCTTTTTCCAGATCCAAAAGCTGATGAGATCCATATAGGGAGCAAACTGGGCCCACTGCTTTTCTTCAAGCTCGTGAGAGTAGACCACGGCCCAAAGTTTGTTGTTGGGGTTTTTCTTTTTTAACTCGTGATAGACAGGCGCGTATTGATCAGGTGTATATCCCTGCTTCTTGATCATGCCCATCAGATCGTCGTCATAGCCACCTTTAACATTTGGGAACTGGACAGACAGGTCGGAAACCGCGCGGGCTTCTTCCAGCTTCGTCTCAATTTTCCCGTCGTGATACTTAAGAATAGAGTTGTCTTCCTGTCCCCTTACCTTCCACTTACTGATATCACAGATAACTTCACTGTATGAGGTTAGTTTTTCCATGGCAACCCTGGTGTTCGGATGATACATGTACACCATCTTGTTTAGACCGAAATAACGCACTCCCTCACCCACTCCGTAGATCGAGGGAAAGAGATAACGGTTGAATCCCTGGCCTTCCCAAACATATCCGACGTCAGCCAATCTTGAGGGCTTCGGTTTACTTTGCTCGGGCGGAGCACCAGGCACATTGCTATCAAGGGTAGCTACGATCGGGAGCGCCGCAATTCCTTTAATTACGTTTCTTCGCGAGATGTTGCTCACGCTGATCTCCTGACAAGTGGTCTAACGCCTACTACAAAGCGATGGGTCACACATGTAGTCGATTTACAAGCTGTTTTAGAAAGCTGCACCCTCAGAAGGAGTACTTAATCGCTAACTGAATGATCCGTGGATCACTGGCAGATAAAATTCGACCAAAGGAAGTCGAGGCCAGATTTGAATCGGGGTTTGCCAGATTCACCTGGTTAAAGACATTAAAGACTTCGCCGCGTAACTGAATCTGGTGCCTTTCCTTAAACTTAATATTCCTGAAAAGACCGATGTCAGTGCTCGCAAACCCGGGACCTATCAACGCATTTCTGCCGGTGTTGCCGAATGTGCCGGCAGCATTCGCAACAAAGGCCTGGGTGTTGAAGTATTTAGCAACCACCTCTCCGCGTGGACGATCCGAAGACAAGACGGGATCCGCAACGACATTTGGACGGTCCTTACCAATTCCAGTCAATGAGTTATCTCTTCCGGAAATAACGTTAAATGGCAGACCGCTCGAAATTCGCATCAGCCCGGTCAGCTGCCAACCATTGAGGATCGCACCTACGAATGAACCGCCGTATGACAGCTTTGGAAGTTCCCAGATTCCTGAAGCTGTAAAGACGTGAGCTCGATGAAAATCTGAGAGTGCCCAATCAGCCCGTTGGTTGTCGGGATTTTGATATGTACTGGCGCCAGTAAATGCCGAAGTCTGGTCCAACGATCGCGACCAGGTGTAGTTTGCGTTCAGTAAGTACGAATTGCTGAATCGCTTGGTTATTGATGTTTGCAGGGAGTTGTATGAACTATTGGCTGAGTTACTGAACAATGTTATTGAACTCAGGTTCCCTGGATTGATGCGACGCCTCTGTTCGCGATTGGCCAGGGTCGCTCCGGGGGCATAAGACGCGGGGTTGATCTCTGCAGGATTTTGAAGCTTCCTACCAACATTTCCTACGAAGGCAACTTCGACTGAGTAGTCCTTCGGTAACTGATGCTGAATAGACAAGCTGTACTGCTGAACATAAGGATTTGGAAAGTTTGGGGTAATTGCATACATCGAGACTGGCTTATTGAACCTCGCGGCTCCCGTCTCCGGATTGTATGTTTCGATCGGATTTCCTGGTACCACGCCACCCTGGAAATTCGCCAGCGGATTCGACAGTGACTGTACGGTGGTTATGCTGATGTTCGGAACGAATGGCTGGTCATAACCAAGATACTGTAAATTCCCGTTCTGCTGTTGCTGATAGAAGATACCGTAACCCATCCTGAAGCTCGTTCTACCGTTGCCGAAAACATCCCATGCTAGACCGACTCGTGGTCCAAAATTGTTTCGATCGGGAAAGTAAAATGATCTCGGTAGACCAGTAGCATCTTTCTGGTAGGCCATACCAACCGGAGCTTCCGCAAATACCTGTGAACGGAAGCCAGGAATGTAGGTAGCACCAAATCCCAACTCGTTCGTGGTCGGCGTTTCGTAGTGATAGCGCAGACCCAGATTCAAGGTAACTGTATTGCTAACTCTAATGTCGTCCTGAATAAAAGCGCCCATCAGTTTTGACTTCATATCAAAGCGCTCAATATTGAAAGTGAAGTTACTGGGTTTACCAATTAAGAAGTCAGCTAAGGCGTTTCCAGTGGCTTCTCCATTGAACGTAAAGTTTCCATTGGTGAAGCCCGCCTCGTGAAGACCGTAATGAGTTGGCAAGATCGAGCCGCCAAACTTAAAGCTGTGTCGCCCTTTAATCCAGCTCAGCATTGCGCCGAAGTCCCATTGTTCACTGCAATTCTTAGGACAGTCCCACTGGATAATTGAGCCCGCCGTAAAACGACCGGTAACCGTCAGGGTTGGCGGGAAAGGAAGTACTTTGGGAGTTGGCAGGTTTATGCCTATTTCCTGCGCGCTTTGGAACAGAGAATCATGAGCCTTCCAGTCAATATCGTTGGTGCTTCTCGCGAGATGCATTTGCAGAATGACTGTAGGCGTGAACGTGTGGGTGTCTGAGATATTTAGCTGGCCGAAAGTGACTTTGTCCAATTCTGAAGTCCACGGCACATTCCCGTTAAAGAACGCCGTTGGAAAATCACTTTGACCTTTTCGATAGTAGTACCTACCGGAGACGGAATTCTTCGAAGTAATTTGATGGTCAACCTTTATCATGTACTGATCACCATCATCGGCCGCCGGTCGCAACACAACGTAACGACCATCGGCACTGTTTGCCGACACGAGTGAACTTAATACTTTCACTGCGGCTGGATCCCATCGATTCTGTGGAATGATTCCGCCCTGAAATGGCAGACCAGTCAGCGGATCTTTAGGCAGCGCGCCGATGGAATGAGAGAAGTCTCCAGCTCTCTCTGCCGCCGTCGCGGGAAATGCACTGTTGCTTAGTCTCCTGGTACGGATACTACTGCCCTCGTAACCTCCAAAGAAGAAAGTCTTGTTCTTAATAATTGGACCACCAACCGTGAACCCGTACTGATTCTGGGCCAGGAATGGCTTAGTTGGAGCGAAGAAGTTTCTTGCGTTAAGGTGATCGTTTCGGAGGAACTCCCATACCGAACCGTGAAAATCGTTTGTTCCCGACTTTGTAACGATGCTCAAGCTTGCAGCCGAAGCCAATCCCTTTGAAGCGTCATAACTATTGGTCTCAACGCTAAATTCCTGGAGCATGTCAGGAGGAGGCAAAGGATTGCCATAGCTATATTGAATGTTGGCCCATTCCGCGCCGTCGAGTTTGAATGAGTTAGCGTCGGTTCTCCCGCCTGCGATATTCACGACGACGCGACGACTTGTGGGCTGTTCTCCCGTATCCGCGACCTGACTAACACCCGGAACGAGGCCGATTAGCGATGCCGGGCTTCTTCCCTTAATAGGCAATTCAACCATTCGCTTGGTGTCCATGAGGGTCGACTGGGTTGCGCTGCGAGTGTCGATCAGGGGAACCTCGTCATCTACCGTGACGGTTTCAGTAACGCCTCCGAGTGACATCGTTACGTCCGCAGTTGCATTTTGTCCTGCCGTTAAGACAATTCCTGTTCTGATGGACCGCTTAAAGCCTGCGGCCTCCACCTCCACTTTGTAACTACCAAGCGGAAGAAGAGTAAACAGGTAAGACCCGTCACTCTGAGTGGACATCGTTCGCGAATAACCGGTGCGCTCATGCACTGCGATGACGGTAGCACTTGGCATTAGCGCACCGGATTCGTCTTTTATGACTCCACCGATGCTCGCAGTTTCCTGGGCAAACACAGTTGGCGGCATGAAACTAAAAGTACAGAATGCCACCACGAGAAACATTAGAATTGTAGAAACGTTAGTTGTTTTCACGGAACATGCCTCCTGGAAATTTCGGTCTTGAATTCCAGTGGAATCGATCTATTTTTCGACAGAGTAGGAAGGAGTCCAGAAAAATCGCTGCGCACTCAACCGCTTGTTGCATTAACCAAACTTCAGTTGAGATTCATTCTACAAATGAGCGATGTGCAGTCAACGAATAAGGAATCTGGAAGGCCGTTTAGTTCGACTAATCGAACACATCAAAAATACCACGAATATTGGGAAGAATTCGTTAAGTGGTATTCAACTCGGAATGAACCGAAACACTTCGGTCGAGAAAAGTTCCTCTGACTTTATGGTGTTGTAGAATCTTGAATCGAAGAGTATCAATCAAGTGGCGGGCGTATAACCTAGTCTCTGCGAAATTGCGGCGCCAGTTTTTTTGAGCTGGCGGGTCAAGCCACTATAGTTTGTGGAACTGATCTGGGTTGTGGTTCCCGCAATGCTGATCGCGGCAACTACTTTTTCTTCCGCGTTAAAGATCGGAACGGCGATGGCTCTGTAACCGATCTCATTTTCCTCATCGTTTACGGAATATCCTAACTTGCGAACTTTCGCCAACTCTTCCTTAAACCTTCCGGGTGAATTGACTGCGTTCTTATTGTGCTTCGGCAAGTGGTTAATAAACCGGTCGAGTTGATCATCAGGAAGATATGCGATCAATGACTTTCCCACCGCAGTGGTGTTTATGTCCATATGCTTCCCGACCCACGTTGGTGTGCTACTAAGCGCTCCGGGCGGTACGATTTTCTCCACAAAGACAACTTCATCTTGCTCGAGAATTGCCATATTCACAGTAAGGTTGGTTCGCTTAATCAGTTCTCTGAAATACGGAGCGGCCAGTTGACGGATCTCCAGCCGCGTTAGTGCTGCATGGGCAACTTCCAACAGTTTTGGCCCACACATGTAGCGGCCAACTTTCTCGCCACGCTTGAGATAATCGTGCCGCTCGAGTGTTACTAATAAGCCAAGCGCTGAACTCTTTGGCAGGGAAAGCTCACGCGACAACTCAGACAAGGTTAGTCCTCGTCGGGACGCTGCTAATCGTTCAATTATTTTTAGGGCTCGTTCGACGGCGGGAACCGATTTCACTTTAAGCTCACTCATACAGTTCGTGCTTTACTCTTAGGCAGCTCATTTCTAGAGTTGTTTGAACACTATTGGGGTGAGCGTCGATAGGTTAGAAGAAAGTACGGTAAAGATCAATTACGTCGTAGTTATCATCAACGACGGGAATTACGCGCCACTTATCGAAAACAGTACAGGGATGAGAAATACCGCAACAAACCTTGCTACCGATTTTCAATCCAACGTCATCGGCGAACGTCATGTACGCGTGCTGGTCGTTTAGTTTTGCTATCTGTGCCCCCGTCAAGATCCGGCGATCCTCTAAGCTTTCTTCAAGATTGAAGAGTGGAACCGGAAAACCAAGGTCATTAGGGCAGTCACGCTTACCAAAGGTCAATAACGCCATTTGAGGCTCCGGTAATGATTGAACATATGACCAGAGTTCAAGAGCGGGCAGGAAATCGGGGATCTCAGACTCGCTTCGTTGCTTACTCGCGGTCAGTTTCTCTGCGTAGAACCCATGATCACTTGTTACGTAGCAGCCACTGCGTAACACGAGACGAAAGTCTACGGCTGAAGATTTTGCCAGGTGCACTGCCCGATCTAGAAACGAACTGCCACCAAAGCTAAGAATAGGCGAAGCATCCAGCGGCGAGTTCGATTTAATCTTCTCTGCGACCATCAGAAAATCAGAGAAGAATTCATCAACCTGTTTCACTTCATCCGCCGGGTCAGATGACGTTGCCAGCCCTTCATAAGCCTCAACACCACACAACTTTAGAAACCGACCCTGTTTGACCGTCTCGACGGCTACTTCGAGCGCTTGTCGCTCCGAGCGGACGCCAGACCTCCAATGATCACGCCCCCACTCTATCAAGACATTAAGTGCCGCCCTGGCCCCATATTTTTCCATCGTCTCGGCAAGATGTCTTACACCAGCAACACTATCGATGAGGCAATAGCACTCAATTTCGTCGTTGTCATTGAGCAGCCTGACAAGCGAGCTGATGTTTGAGTCACCAACAACCTGGTTCGCGATTAGGATGCGGTTGATGCCGTAACTGGCACACACCATTGCCTGGGACACTGTTGCGACTGTGATGGCCCATGCTCCAGCGTCCAATTGCCGTGCAAATATTTGTGGACACATCGTTGTCTTACCATGAGGTGCCAGCAACATGTTGTTCTTCACACAAAAATCCGCCATCGATTGCAGATTCCGATCGATCGCAGAATTTTTTAGGACCAGGAGAGGAAACGGCAGGTCACCATTCAGCACGTTCCAGTCAAGCTCCTCGATTTCTCGAGGCATAACTCGAGCGCCGTAAGGAATCCCCTTTAGATTGTGCGAGAGAATTTCATTTGCCAGCTGCTCGATCTCGCGACGCCTGGTCCTGATTGCGGAATGCGATTGTTGAGCAGGTTCCATTTTGATCAGGTAGAGGCGAATCCATTCACCGGACATAAGTGTTCGGCTTGAATGCTCTTGACGTCCATTTCAAATTCAATGTCCAGCACGGGCGGACGAGCGAAATGCCATCGTAGTCCGTGAAAGCCGGCTTGTGGAAGAGCTGCGAGGATCGCGGGTTCTAAGTGTGGAAAGATATTGTGAACTGTATAAACATTAACTTCTGTGACGGCCGACTCTTTCATCCCCATTTGAGCTAAACGACTCTGCATTATCGCAAGAACGCAATTGGCCTTCTCCCTGATTGCGTCTTCCGATGTGTCTTTCGCACGAGCAATATTCTGTGAGCTCAGATCAGAATTAACTAACTCGCCAGCACCAGAGACGACAAAAGTTCTTTCACCATTCGATTTGGCCGATTTAGCAGAATAGCCAAAAGCGTAAAGCGAGGGTTCGGATGGCGAATTCAAGGCCGGGGCTACATTTGTTCGAGCAATCGGATTCATATCATCAACCATTAAACCCCAACTCTCCAACAAGGCGCGGTAACCGTCGTTAAAGCTAGCAAAAGCATCGAATGTCGCTGGATGAGGCGAACGAAGTTCCACGTTGCAAAGTGCGGTGCGCGGCCTGCCCTGTTTTTCCAGGTACTGAGCGATGAGGTCAAACCCCTTGCGATAGGGAATGGCCTCTTTTAATACCACACGAACTATTTCATAGCCCGGCTGGGCCACAACACCAGCGGAGTATGGATTGTCAGCCGCCAGAAAAGCATAATTACCGGCAGGGTTCTCTATGAGCATGAAACCTCCACAATGGAAATTAGTACGATCGAATAAACTAATGAGCTCTAAATTGCATACAAGCGGAATCGCATCGCGGTGGGACCACTATTGTCCCGCCAACGCAGTAGCTATCCACCCCAACATCTTTGGTGGCGTCTCCGAGTAGTTGTAAAAAATTGGACCAGTGGAACCGCCGCGTTTTGCCGCCAGCACCATCTCGCAAAGTTCGTGTTCACTAGCCGGTAGATTCATACCGAGTCGCAGGTAACAATGGTACTCACCAGGCCAATGATTCGGTTTGCCCGAGTTCACAATTTCCTCAATCTCGGATGGAGGTTTGCCGTAGGCCCACGCCGCAAACCCGTCACAAACTTCCGTTAACTCCGGGGTATATTTCTCCTGGAGATACAACTTGCATCGAGTGCCCTTAAGTGACTCCAACTTAATCTCTCGGATTAGTGAGTGGGCCAAGCCTCTGAGAAACTTGTTATAGGCTTTCAATTCCGGTGACCTTTTTTCTAATTCCTCCAGGCTTTCCGGATGATTGGCAGGTCGATCTGGTGCTTCGGAGAATGCAGCATCCAATGTAGTGCGCACGATTTCACGGACCTTACCAACTTCAATATCGGCAGCCTCGGCTTTAGCAACGGTCTGAGGATTGAAGCAAAGCGAAAGTAGTTGTTGTTCCAGGCTCGAGAGCGCTGTCAGGTCGCGCTCATGATGGTGGTTGTGCCGGAAGCTCAACCAACCAAAAGCTTCCAACTGCAAACCATATAAGTCGTAATTTGTTGCCAGGTCTTTACAAAGAGCTTTCAGATATTCCCGAGTGTCGTCGTGCCCTATGGAAAGAGCGTGGGGAATTGAATCCCCATAGACATTCTGTTGAGTACATTCAGGAAACAGTTGACCAAGGAAAGTGTTGTGAACACCAACTGTCCATGAGACCAACCTAAGGTCTCTACTGCGAGCGCTCTGTGCTGCAACAGATAACCAATCAGTCTTCTGAGCGAGCGCAGCTATCCTGGGCTTCAAAAATGTTTGAGCGTAGAGTTCGTCTCGAGGGTGAAAGTAAACAACGCTTCCTTCAGTCATAAATAGACGATGCCGTCTATTGTGAGGATGTACAAACCAGCCCGAGTGGTAACTGCCCGCCAGGCACATTACGTCAAGCCCAACTTCACACATCCAATCACACAACCTGTCGGCTCCCGGCTCACTTAGATCCCAGGCATGGGCAAACAGTCCCCGGCTGGTAAACTTGCGCGCCAGATCAGACTCAGCTCCGATTGTTCGATGGACCATGACTGTTACCGCCGTGTCTTTTTCACGATTTCGATGCCGCGTTCGACCGCTGACGGCAAGCCGGCGTCTGTCCCGACAATCAAAAATTTAAACCCCTGGTTCACGCGTTCTTCCACCCGATCCTCGGTGCTTACAATGCCGCAAACCACCTTATTTTCCTGACAGACGTTCAGGATCTGCGGAATGATTTCCTGCACTTTTGGCCCGTGTTTGAATCCATCGAGCGAAAAGGATAAGTCTGAAGCGCCAATCAGAATTCCACTGACGCCAGGAGTCGTGGCGATCTCACGACAATTCTTAAAACCTTCCTGTGTTTCGATCATGCAAAACAGCAGCAGTTCGCCGTCTGGATCGAGCTTCCATAGATCAGCTCTCCGTCCGTAATCCGGCTCGGAAATTCCCCAGTAACGGGCGGCCCAAGGGAATCCAACTCCTCGCTGCCCCTGCGGTTCATGATTGGGATCGGTTTCTGAATGAGCGAATCGAATCGCGCGAACTGCGGCAAGAGCATCAGCGGCAGAATCAACATGCGGGATGACGACGCCGAACACGCCTAGATCGAGAACTTGTTTGATCATGTATTGGACACGTTCGCGACCGTTAGCAGGTAATCGGACGAGTGGCACCACATCGGGCTGGAGACTCTTTTTCTCCATCATTCGTCGCTTATCGGTCATTGCCAGCAGATAACTTTCCAATCCCCTGGGATCGTATGGTGTGTGCTCCAAATCGACGATGACAAAGTCGAGCGCCGACGAAGCTATTGCAGCAGCGGGACGCGTTCCGACATTAAACGCAAAGATGCCCACCGCGGCCTGATCATTCTCAAAAAGATCGATCAACCGATTGAGTCGAGCACTTTTTATCTTGTCGTCCTTTGTCACAACTAAAACTAATTAGCTAAGGCTGGGCTCAAATGATGACATCTTGCCATGTACGTGTATCTACCATCGGGCTAACTCCGAGATCGACGGTTCTTAATTGTGTTAGCAACTCTGCTGAGAGTACTCCTCTTTCAGCATCTGCCAGGTTTGATTCTAGTTCCGAAACGTTCTTTACTCCGATTAAGACCGAACTGACCCCACTGAACGATAGACTGAATCGAAGTGCCAGCTCCGAAAGCCCCCTCACTTCATCACCAGCGATTTCCAAAGCTTTAAAGGCTGCCGCCTTTAAGGGAAGCAACCGCTCCGGCAAGCGATTCACTTGAGGGGTCAGGACTCCCCGCAGATATATTGAACGGGCAAAAACCCCGATCCCGTTTGTTAGAGCGGCTTGAAAAAACCCCGCTGCCATCTTCTGGTCCAACAAATTAAAAGGCACTTGCATTACGCGAAAGTCGGGATAGCTCAAGACCTCGGCAGGTAAATCGTCGGCATAACAACTGGCGCCGATAAATCTGACTTTTCCTTGTTGTTTCGCGTCTTGCAGCGCAGTTCGTACTTCTTCACTCTTCAGCGCGTTTACTGAAGTGTTATGGATCAAGAGAATGTCTAAAGTCTCAATACCTAACGACTGGAGGCTGCTTTCAATTGAGCTCGATATCTCTTTGCTGTTAGTTGTTCCGTTGTCGGAAATGTTGGGAAGCAGAACCTTGCTTACTATTGTAGGTGTGACGGATGTTTGCTTCAGCGCCTCGCCGATGACAATTTCGCTATTTCCGTAAGATGGTGCGGTGTCCAGGCAATTAATTCCCGCATCAAGCGCTTTATGAATAAGACGAATTCCTTCTTTGAGGTCGGGGCGCGCTCCATTAGTAGCTCCCCTGAATCCGTAATCCATCCCCAGTTCCGCGGTTCCCAACGATATTGACGAAATACGGAGTCCCGTGTCTCCCAACATTCTGTACTGCATTCACGCCCTCTACCTTCGACATAATCTTAGGACAGGAGAAGTGCTGTTATTGTTTGGTCCAACTATAGTCAAAGGGTCGCTCTTAGTGAAGAGGGACGCTCCGGCAGATTCTCAATTAGCATCAGAGAAAACATCAACTAGAACCTGCCATCAGGGCAACTTTTGTTCGGCTAATCGAACAGTTTGACTGTGACCTCCGAAACTGAGAGGAAAATCGAATAACATCGTGTGCTTTGATCTCTTTTTTACGCGCTCGCACATAGATGACGAGGAAAACACTTCTCACAAAAGGCACAGTCGTAGACGGCACCGGCGCGCCTCCATATCAAGCTGACGTTCTAATCGTCGGTGAACTGATCGTCGAGATTGGGAGATGCGAAAAGCCACGCGAGTGTGACGTGATTGACTGCACCGATCTAATTATTGCACCTGGATTCATCGATTCTCACAATCATCTTGACCTCCAGGTTCACGAAGATCGACCCGAACGAATTCACCAGGGCATAACCGGTGAAGTAGTTGGAAACTGCGGCTTCTCACCTTATCCGGCAACTCAATACGCCGCTGACCTCCGTGCGTTCGCAAGTGGACTATTTTGCAGTCAGGGAGAATGGGGCTGGAGTTCTGCGGGCGAATACATCAGTTCCATTTCGAATAGTAAAACGGAGGCCAGTGTTGCTTCTCTTGTCGGCCACGGGAGTTTGCGAATAGCCACGGCCGGGAACCGGTTAGGACCACTAACGAATCAGCAAGTCGCATCGATGTGCGATCTACTTGATGATTTTCTAAAAGCCGGAGCAGTTGGGCTTTCCACTGGACTCATGTATGTGCCAGGTTCAAGCGCGCCTTTCGACGAGTTAGAGCAGTTGTGTCGAGTTGTAGCCAAAAACGGAAAGACATATGCGACTCACATCCGCAGTTACTCCGATAAGTTGGTTGAGGCCATCGATGAGCAGCTCGAGTTAGCGCGACGCACGGGCTGTCGCCTGCAAATCTCCCACTTCCAGGCGGCCGGGGCTGCGAACTGGCATTTGCAACAGATCGCGCTCGAGAAACTTGAACGAGCACACGACGAAGGCCTTGACGTTGCTTTCGATTGTTACCCATACATCGCCGGTAGCACAGTCATGACCATGCTGATGCCTGCCTGGTCTCTCGATGGAGGGGTTGAGTCGATGGTGGCGCGATTACTAGACCCGGCACAACGGCGGCGCATCTCATCTGAAATCGTCGCTACGCTGCCGTGGCGCTGGCACGACATCTACATTGCCGGAGTTGAATCAGAAAAAAATAAGAAGGCCATTCAACGAAATCTACTGGAATTGTCAGACTCAGCGGAGGTTGATCCAGTCAACGTCATGCTCGACTTATTGATCGAAGAGAAAGGAATGGTGAATGTACTTCTCTTCAACCAAAGCGAATCAAACTTGAAGCAGACCTTGAGTCACCCCTTATCAATCATTGTAAGTGACGGATTCTATGTTAAGGGACTTCCGCATCCACGACTGTTCGGGACTTTTCCAAAGTTTATCGGTACTTACTGTCGCGACCATCAGTGGATCACCCTTGCAGAGGCAGTTAGCAAGATCACTGATATGCCTGCGCAGCGTTTTGGCCTCAAAAAAACCGGGCGATTGCAGGCCGGGTTTATTGCCAATGTAACCGTGTTCGATTTGAATGAAATTGATAGCCCGGCGACGTACGAACAACCAACACTCCCTCCCAGAGGGGTGAAGTACGTTTTTCGAAAAGGCACTAACTGTCTGTCACAAACGAATCAGCTTGAGCGTTAGAGTTAAAATGGGGCTCTGATCGGGCGGCCGGGGTGAACGCCGGACTGAATAGTTCCATCCTTAACAACCATCTCACCATTGACGATTACAAATTTAACACCTTCTGAGTACTGTGCCGGTTCCTGATAAGTTGACCGATCGTTGATGGTTTTCGGATCAAAGATCGTAAGGTCCGCGTCAGCTCCAACCTTAATTCGACCTTTGTTTTTCATCGATGGTACACGCTTCTCCAGGCGTTGCGCGGGCATCAGAGTCATCTTGGTGATCGCATCCATTAATGACAGAGCCCCCTGCTCTCGTACGTAACTACCTAGAACTCTTGAATACGTGCCCGCAGTTCGAGGATGGCCCTTCCCGTTCTCCAAAATGCCATCACTTGCAATCATCGTTAAAGGACTCTTAACAGCACCGGATACCATTTCCTCCGTCATAGAAAAAATTGCGACCATGCCGCCGGTTTTTCGATAACGCTGAAAACTTTCCTCAGTAAGGCGTTCTCCGGTTGCTGCCCACTGAAGATCTTTGTAGTCAATACCAAGAACCTCGCGCCATCCTTCATTGAAGATAGCCGACTTGATGTCGGTCATTCCTGCAAGATAGGGATAGCACTCAGTGGTGACATCGATGTTCCGCGCTCTTGCCTCACCAATCATCTCGAGCAACTTCAAAGTGTTTCCACCGCCCGTACTGTTTATATGAACGACATGAAGTGCAGCTCCGGTAATTGCGGCCGCAGCGATGACTTCTTCAAGCGCTTGAACGCTGCTGGCTGGTTCCACCACTCCGCCGTTTCGCATGTGAACATGAACCGATGCGTCGTAACGTTTGGCAACCCGGAACATTTCTAAAATTTCCCAATGCGATGCCAGTGGCGTGTATTGAATACCTAGTCCGACACCGACTGCCCCGCGCCTTAGGCCTGAATCGAGTGTCTCCTTCATGCGTGCGATCTCTTCATCTGTGGCTGCTCGTCGTGCGGCTTCTCCACTGGGCACAAAGGTCACTGGCTCGTTCATTGCCATCATTCGAGCAGCGAGATGGCCCACGCTCACCCCGAAATTTATGAGAGACTTTCCGGTGCGCTGAGAGTACCAGCGATCAATGTCGCCTGTACCGACTTCAAGTTCAAGCGCGGATGTCACGCCGTCCCTGGCTTTAAAGCGATAGTTTTCTTCGTCCTGACCGTGTTGATGAAGATCGATAAAACCCGGCGCCACAACGAGACCTTGCGCGTCAACAACCTGACGTCCGCTTAGTTTGTTGGATGTGATGATCTTGATAGAACCGTTAATAACTCCGAGGTTGCGAATTGAATCCGTGCGAGACTCGGGATCCATAACTCGTCCATTCAGAATGACGAGATCATAAGTCTCTTGCGCGGTTGACACAGGGGTGAATTGACTCGCGCCGTAGGTCAACAACAGCACGCCCTGTAAAATACTCCTCACGAATAAGCACCGTTGAAGTGTTTGATTCACCAATTACTCCTCGCGCATGCAGGGAACTGACTTGTTGTGGTTCTCTGTGCGACCTTTGTGTTCTCCGTGCCTCGGTGGTGAAGTAGTTCCCGATTCATTTCGAACCACCGAGGCACGGAGAACGCAAAGGTCGCACAGAGAAAATCATGTAAATAGTCGTAATCACCTGCCTATCTGCTCAAAACGTATATTTCCGATTGGATACTTCTGCCAGTCCTTATAGTCAAAGTGCCACCATTCTGCTTCGTACACTTTAAAGCCGTCTGCTTCCATCGCGCTTCGCAACAAGTCGCGATGCCAACGCTGCAGTGAAGTGCCACCGGGATAATCAGGATACGCTCGATCGGTTGTCTCATCGTAAGTACTCACCATTTCGATCGGCTTGCCAGTCTTCAAGTCGTATAGCGTAAGATCAACGGCCTCTCCTCGATTGTGACGCGAACCTTTCGACGGATCAGCGACGAATATTTTCTTGTCGGCTGGCGTCGCGTCCCAGAAAACTTTCGTTACATACCATGGACGGTAAGCATCATGGACCAATAGACCATAGCCCATCTGTTTCAACTTCTTGTTAATTCGTACCAGCGCTTCGGCAGCAGGACGCTGCATAAAAGCCCGCCCCTGCGAATAGAACACCGCACCGAAAAGATTGTTTGTGGTTGCGTAACGAATTTCGAGCTTGATCGTAGGGTCGAGTTTTATGAGCTCTACAAGGTCAGGTGCCCTAAAGTCGCCGCTCTCTTTCGGCGGTTCAACTGCAAGCGCTTCTTTGATCAGCTCAGGCACTGATCGCAGTGGTGTAACTCGGAGCTGGTTAGCTCCCAACTCAGGCTCGATCTGTCGTCTGACAAACACCACATTGTCGACTTCGACTTTTACTGCTCGTCCGTTCGAACCGGTCGTGAAAGTCACGCGTTGACCCACACGAGAGCTGGCAGCGGGAAACTTGAAAACCGTTTTGGACACTTGTTCCAACGATTCTGGCTGAGCTCTCTTGAACGAAAGAGACAGCCTTCCATCTTTTTCCAGGACGTACAGAATGTCGTGGTTCTCACCGTACTCACCAATCAATCCTCGCCAACGAGCTGGAACGGGCGAAGGCCTCGGTTTGGAAACAATCGGAGTTGCGCTGGATGATTGAAAATCTAGTTGTGCGCGTACTGGCACGCAGACAAGAACGAAGCCAATTAGCGCAAACAGAAATTTTGGGAAGCGATAAGTCATCCTGATCCTCATAGCAGAATTATTGAATCTCACAAAGGACTAGAATCCCGGAGTGAGGAAGGCCCATGTGAAAACTGACCAGAATCCCACAGTTGGGAAGGGTGGCAAAGCGGCCCATCTGAGCACTGGACTAGAATCCTGCAGTTGGGAAGTATGGCAAAGCTGGTTCTGTGAACAGTGACTAGCATCCCACAGCTGGGAAGGGTGGCAGAGCTGGTCTGTAAACACTCACTAGCATCCCACAGTTGGGAAGGGTAGCAAAGTGAAGAGTCCAGTGCTCACATGGGCCGTTGTGCCACCCTTCCCAACTGTGGGATTCTGGTGAGTGTTCACATGGGCCTTCCTCACTCCGGGATTCTAGTCCTTTGTGAGATTCAATA
The DNA here is from genome assembly GCA_035646955.1 of Pyrinomonadaceae bacterium. Lineage (GTDB taxonomy): Bacteria > Acidobacteriota > Blastocatellia > Pyrinomonadales > Pyrinomonadaceae > PSRF01. Next base: position 86 of record DASROI010000214.1, on the reverse strand, counting down.
ATTCTGCTATGAGGATCAGGATGACTTATCGCTTCCCAAAATTTCTGTTTGCGCTAATTGGCTTCGTTCTTGTCTGCGTGCCAGTA
>DASROI010000213.1:0-7970 GCA_035646955.1 Pyrinomonadaceae bacterium | reverse complement strand
CCTTAGCGTCAATAATACGCTTACTTATTAATTTGTCAAGGGCCACTGTAATGGGTAACTCACTAGAATCCCGCAGTTGGGAAGGGTGGCAGAGCGGCGCTTCCCTGGTCGAATCTAGCGACGTCCCGCTCAACTTAGTACTTGGACCACTGACAAACATTCTCAAGCCCTCTCTCTTCCAATGGTGTTGAGAGTAGGTAGGTCAGCGGGGGCGTCGCTGGATTCGAGTATGGAGGCTGCGTATATGTGCCGCTCTGCCACCCTTCCCAACTGCGGGATTCTTGTGAGTGGCTCAAGCACTCTTGCTAACTGCGGGATTCTCGGGACTTCCTCAAACAGCTTGTCGTAACTGCGACATCCGGGCGGTCGCTGCCTTCCGGGTGGCTATATGCTAGCCTTCCGGTTGCAGAAAAAAGTTTGGCAGAGTTGTCGATTTTGGGGTGGCTCAAACGACTTACCATTGAGAGTCGAACTCATAAAACAAATCAGCAACTGTGAAAGGAAAGATCGATGGCAATTATTGATGCAATGCTTCAGGAGCTCGAACAGGAAGCTCAAACAACCCGCAAGGTCCTCGCACTAGTGCCTGATGACCAACTGAAATGGAAGCCCCATGCGAAGTCGAGAACGCTAGGAGAACTCGCTCTTCACATAGCCACAGTGCCAGGAGCTGTCGCCGAACTCGCTGCGAGCTCGACGGAGGCTCAGCTACCAAATTTTACGGATCCTAGTCCTCAAACCGCAGCAGAGTTGATCTCAACGCTCGACGCAAGTATCAGCAAGGCTAAGAACGCGCTGAGCAAGTTGGATGATGGAGCGATAATGGAGACGTGGCGTCTGAAGCATGGTGACAAAGAGGTATTTGCGCTTCCGCGAGTGGCGTTTTTACGTTCAGTCATGCTGAACCACTGGTATCACCATCGTGGACAGTTGTCGGTCTATTTAAGGGAATTGGACATTCCGCTTCCGTCTATCTATGGTCCAAGTGCGGACGAAAATCCGTTCGCGTAAATTACCAGGTGTTACGGGTGGCAAGTTGGAATCATGAGCTGTTCCGGAAGCGATAGCCGAGACCGCGAATCGTTTCGATCGACTCCGATTTGTCGCCCAATTTTTTTCGCAAGGTTCTCATGACGGCTTCGATTACATTACTTCCCGTGTGCTTCCAGCCCCAGACGTCTTCAACAAGTGATGCTCGCGAAACTGCCGTTCCCTTGCGTGTGTACAAATAACGAAAGACTTCAAATTCAAGTTTAGTGAGTTTCACTCGATGGCCGTCCAGCACCAGTTCGTGAGATTGAGTGTCCAACATCTCAGGTTCGATACCCAGCTCTGCGGCTCCGAGACCAGCCAGCCAACCGTCAACTGACCCAGGTCCAAAATCTAACATCGCGCCGACGTGCTTCTTCTCGGGATCGAGAACCTGAAAGCCGAGCTTTTGAGCAACCGGAGCGTAGGGCACGAGGTCATTCACTGTTAGATAAACTCTTCGTAGTAATGGCCGCAATTCCATGTAAGTCCGTTTTATATCCAACCAGCAGGCCGCCTGGACCGAACCTGGCTTCTCACCTTTATCTCGACTCAGCCACCGCCGAAGAAAAAGTACTCGCTGATGCGCTGGCGTTGGGTCTTCCAGGAGGTGGTTGGACCACGACTGCGTGACACTATCCTTCCTGATAAGTTTCTGCTCAACTGATTCTGGATCAAACATCAGGTAAAATCCGGCGATTGCACCGGTCTGCTCGCGAACAACGCTAAAGAACTCTGGTCGATTACTCCACCACATCGATATCGACTCAGCGTCATCGGATGAGTCATGAAGTTTGGTTATCTCGAGAATTGCAGGACCATCTTCCGTCTGCGCCGGCTCAACCACGAAGCGTCTCACGTCGCTTGGAAAAAATGCTTCTCGGACGGTGGGATTTGCGATCATGTAAAGCAAATCTGCCGTGTATCGCCACAAGCTCAGCGGGGCGGTGCGCGCAGTTTCGGCACTCAGTTGTTGCCAGGCGGTCCGCCGGTATTCCTGGTACCTGTTAGGATCAGTTGCCTCCAAAGAGGATGCGATTGTTTGTTGGACCAATTCGTGCAGTCGCAAACCGTCATATTCCGGCTCGACAAAAGGTAGAGACTTCAAACGCTCAAACGCATCCTGGGGTGCAACGTTGGGAAGCATCGCATGCAGGAGCGAGACAGTTATGCGCCTTACGACAGAGGCCGCATCAAGCGCTTGTCTTGTTACTGCATCGTGAACATCTGCCAGGTACAGTCGTATCAACTCGTCGAATACGCGCTGAAAACCAAACTCAGGCAAGCCTGTGGTGCTCTGATGTTCCATTGTGACAATTGACGCGAGCTTCAACGCCAGTGGATGACCCAGTGCAAAGCGGTTGATGACGCGGGCGTTGCCTTCGCTCGCACCGTGCTGGACCAATAATTCGATGGCCTCCTGCTCGTTTAGCGAGTCAACAGGTAACACTCGAACCAGGCTTTGCCATCCAGGTGCCGTCAGCCAGGCATGAGCTGGAGCGTCGCGACCGGCGATTACTATCCGAACGTTGTCGGGTGCCAGGGGAATAAATATTTGCCGCAACCACGTATCGACCAGGCGGAAAACTTCATAATTGTCGAGAGTTAGTACGACCCGTTGTCCGAGCCCTTGTAACCGCTCACTTGCTTGTTCGAGAGTCTTGCTTGGACCACCTATGGCAGTATCCAGCTCCTGAAGAAAGCCACGCTCGGTTGGTTCGATGGTCCGGCAATCGAGTGCCACGACGGCCGCGCCTTGAGCCCGAGCGTTTTCAGCGAAGACTGACAATAAAGCCGACTTTCCCACTCCGGCGATGCCATGTAGAAAGACAACCCGCGGCCCTTCGGCGAGCAGGGAACACAGTATTGAAAGTTCCTTTGCTCTTCCGACAAATGTTTCTCTCGCTGTTTGGGCGAGCAGATCTCTTACGAGGCGGACAGCCATGTTTGCCATTATACGGACGGAGGCCCGTGTACTCCCAGAGATGCGGCTGAACTTCCATCTCTGCCGGGCCTCCGTTTCAGACAAAGCCTGTTAGGCTGCCGTACTTATTCCGGCTGCGAGTGCTTTGACTGCCTCGGTAGTGAGCGGAGTTCCGCCGACACCCCAGCTTCCGCTGGCCACTTCTTCGACGACACACCAGGTTACTTGTCGCATGTTTTCACCCTCAATCCGGACCATGGCTTCGCTGAGTTCCTTTACGATGGCTTCTTTTTGAGCACTCGAGAACACACCCTCGATGACTTTGACATTGATGAACGGCATTTGTTTCTTCTCCTTCAATTCTTCAAAACTGATAGTTCGAGCCCCATTGCTCGAAACGGTTTGTGCCGCTTCTGGGGCTTTTTGTCCCGGTCTGCCGCACGGATGGGAATATAGGCTATTTCGACAACAGAGAATGAGGAGAAGATGAGAAATTGATGAAATTATAGATTGCGTGGGTGGCGCGACTCTTTAAAACGAGTGCCTGGTTCGGACGAAGGGCTTGAAAAGCGGCGCCGGGCCGCCGCACTCCAAGGTTATTTGGTGGGTGCAGGAATGGGGGCATCGGAATTCCATATGTCGTTAACGCATTTCCATGACCCATCCGGCTGTTTCTTAACTATTTCTACAAACTTCCCACGATCGCTCGTCGGCTTTCCGCTGGCATCATTAAACGTAAATTCATAGCTACCGCTGAGATAAGCCAGTTCTCCGGACCGCGCAACTTCGATCTTTGTCGCCTTCCATCCTCCGCCAAAACCTGGAGCTGCGAGCATGTCTGCCCAGATCTTTCGAATGTCTGCTTTCGAAGTAGCGATTTTACCGTTTGGCGGCTGCACAAGTACGTCATCCGCATAATACGAAACGGTCTTATCAACATCTTTAGCTCCGGCAGCTTTGGACCAGTTAGCGTCCCACTCTTTAAGAGCGGCTACGTCAGCTTCCCTTGTGTCGGCAGCGACGGGAGCCTGCTGTTGTGGTTGGCAAGCCCCAAAAAGAGCGGGCAGCAAAACGCAAAACACGATCGTTTTATAGATTTGTTTGCGACAGCGCGGGAGTAGCGAGTTAAAGGCAGAAAATCTCTTCATATTCATTCTCCATTACTGGGTTTAAGGAGCGCGACAACCCTAATCCCGAGTTGAAACGTTGTCAATCTGGTTCATTCTGGTGCGGCGTCGGATTGCGTTCTTGAGGTAAGGCTTTGCGGTGCGTATTCTAAAAGCAACTTCTAAAAGGAATAACTATGCAAAGACCTGAAACGAGCGAATATAATCCTAACTATCAAAAGTATTTTGATCTGATTCCAGCCGGACAATTGCTCGACTTACTAAAGCAAAACGAGGAGCGGACGAGCGGATTCTTTGAGAGTATTCCAGAGACAAAGCACGCTTACCGGTACGCAGAAGGGAAGTGGACCATTAAAGAGCTCGTCATGCATGTCATCGACACGGAAAGAGTTTTTGCTTGTCGTGCCCTGGCAGCTGCACGAGGAGAAAGCGAGACTCCATTCTACCGGATGGACGAAGAGCTTTATGCTCGGAACGTTGATGTCAGTAACCGAACAATGTTGGACCTGGTGTCAGAGTTTAAGGTCGTACGAAAATCGACTGAGTATTTATTTCAACACATGAATGAAGAGGAGAGCAGGCGGTGGTGTAATGTGGTTACTCATCCAATGACTGCACGAGCGATAGGTTATTTTCTGATCGGGCACGTAGAACACCACGTTGGGGTCGTAAGAGATCGATATTTACGCTGAGGGTCAGCAGTCCGGATCGTTAACCGGCAGCGGTCAGGACCAGATAGTTGCACTGACTGCTGCTAGCGTAACGATGGGCTAGTTGCCGTTACTTTGTAGCGGTGCGAGCTGAAGTTGGCGTCGGTGTACTTTCAACCCGGCCCGCATTCTGACGTTCGATCATCCACTCAGGATAAAGTTGGCCCGGTTTTGTTGTTGCCGACAGGCGCTCAATTTCATCTGACGTTAAGCTCAACGCCGAGGCCTTCAAGTTATCTTCCAACTGCGTCATCTTGTTTACTCCAATAATTACAGAAGTGACACCACGTTGGTGAAGCAACCACGCCAAAGCGACTTGAGCAACAGTCGCACCTTTCCCTTTAGCGATCTGATCCATCAGCTCGATCGCATCATAACCACGCTCTTCATCGACGGGTGGAAAATCAAACTGTGTGCGTCGAGCGCCATCAGGGCTCTTATTGTCACGTCTGTACTTTCCTGACAGAAATCCACCTGACAATGGTGACCACGGCAACACTCCAACATTCTCTTCAAGACAGAGTGGCAATAACTCGTGTTCGAGATCACGCCCGGCCAATGAATAGTAGGCCTGGAGCGTAACAAACTGGCTCATATTGTTTTCACGAGCCAGACAAAGCGCCTTCATCAGTTGGCGCGCGGCCCAGTTTGAACACCCGATGTAACGAACTTTCCCCTGGCGGACCAGATCATCAAGCGCACGGAGTGACTCTTCGACTGGCGTAAGAAGGTCCCAGCCATGAACTTGATAGAGATCGATGTAATCAGTTCCAAGTCGCTGCAGACTCTTATCAACTGACGCAAAGATGTGTTGCCTTGAGAGGCCGACATTGTTTACATCCCCCGTACCTTCAGTTGATTCTTTGCTCATCGCGCCACGAACTTTAGTGGCAACGATCACTTTGTCACGACCAACCGGTAACTGCTTTAGCGCTTTACCCAGCACTTCTTCAGATTGCCCGTAGCTGTAGACATCGGCCGTGTCGAAGAAGTTGATGCCTGCAGCAAATGACCGCGACACCATCTCGTTGACGCCTGATTGATCAACCACCCCGATATTGAGGAAATTCTGCCCGAAGGTCATTGTTCCTAAACACAACTCTGAAACCTTGAGACCCGTATTGCCTAACACTCTATATTTCATTTGATAACTCCCTGATTGTTGGCTAGTGTACTCCGAAAAATTCCCGGACGATTTCAACTTTTTGCGCTTTTTGAGTTGAAAGTGGCACGTGATCATCAATATTTTTTGAAAGTTTTTGCAGTGTGCTCTAATTCGCTTCGATTTGACGCGTTATTAAGTGGGGAAGGTTGATAAAGCACGTCGAACAAGGATGAATGAACAAGGCGCAATGATTTTAGGTGTATTGGTTGTGAGAGCGGGTAACCCGGTATCCAGGCGTACGAACAGGATTAAGTAGTTCTAAAATTTCAAGCACACACTGTTTGAAGGGGCGGCCCACTCAGGTCCGCCCCTTCTTTTCCCGAACATCACTCGGACTTCAGAGACTGAGTGAAGACTCAACTTCTCATTCTCCCAAGCCTCAGCTTGGGGTTACGAGACACCTGTCTGAAGCAGTCAACCGTTTCAACGGTCTATCTTAACCTCACAAATCCTAAGCATTGACGCAATTTCACAACCGTTAAAAGGTTGCTGAGATGCGGATTGGAGGTCGCTAACCCCAAGCTGAAGCTTGGGGAGAATGAGAGAGGTTGGGAGCGTAGTTTTCCGTGCCTGCGGTGTTGAGGGGGATGTGCGGCATGCTAATATCATGGTCACATGAAGGTAGGTACTGTTCTGCCGTCTTTCGACGATGCCAGCGAGTGGCTAAATCGGATGACGCCAAATCCTCGAGAATTCAATGGCCGGCCGACACTAGTTCACTTCTGGTCTATCAGTAGCGACATCGCCGAAGCCAATCTGCCATACATCGCCGAGTTGCGCGACCAACGAAAGCGTGAGGGTCTGCGTGTAATCGCAGTCCATGTACCTGGCAGTAATTCAGAAAAGGACTCAATCGCGGTTCGAGAAGCAGTCTCCCGCTTAAATCTCACCGAACCTTGTGCCCTCGATAACCAGCACAAAATTAGTCATGAATTTTTGAATCAGCATGGTTCGGTTCCTGCTTATTACCTTTTTGACGCTCATGGAAAGCTTCGTGCATTTTCATCGGGCGCGAACGGTCTGGCAATACTCGAAGATGAACTTGACCTGATGCTGGGCGACTTGCGAAGCCAGCAGCCATTTTGCCCGGCCTGTGAACTCTTTCTCGACGAGAAAGCGCTGTTCTGTTCTGAGTGCGGATTGCCGCTTTCACTTCCTCGATCTAAAGGTGCACATCCCTATTACGAAAGTCACCACCTGGGTTCGCTACCGACAGCTCGTTTGGTCCATCCTGATCCGTTGATAGGAAAGGTCATCGATGGGAAATACCAATTGAACGCCAAGCTGGGCGAAGGTGGTATGAGCGTCGTATATCGAGCAAAACGAGTGCGAATTGGCGACAACGTTGCCGTAAAAATTCTACTGCGAAAATTTGTAAGTGATGATGCGGCGTTGGTGCGGTTTAGAAGGGAAGCGCGCGCGGCAGCAATGCTACATCACCCCAACGTCATCACGATTCACGACTTTGGAGAAACAGGTGACGAGGATGCGCCGGCATTTTTGGTGATGGAATTTGTTAGAGGCACACCTCTTCGAGAAATGCTCCAGAGTGAAGGGAGGTTTGCTGTCGAGCGTGGGCTGCGATTGATGCGCGGTATTTGTGCGGGCGTGGGTGCGGCTCATCGCCAGGGAGTGGTCCATCGTGATCTAAAACCGGAGAACATCCTGGTAGTCGCGCCTGACGATGATTATGAGTTTGAGAATGTTCGCGTACTGGATTTCGGTCTCGCAAAATTGTTAGCCGATTCTGGCGCTGCATCGGCAGGGGCAGTTGTTGGAACGCCTTACTACATGTCGCCGGAACAGTGCATGGGCGAACCGCTGGACGCGCGGTCGGACGTTTACAGTCTTGGTGTGATGTTGTACGAGATGCTTTCGGGTGAGCGGCCCTTTGTAGCCGAGACAGTTTCAGGAATTATCAATAAGCAGCTATGCGAAGATCCGCCGCCTCTTCCGGAATCACTTCACATACCGCGCCGGGTGTCGCTGGCTATCATGCGCGCTCTTGCCAAGGA
>DASROI010000212.1:0-2255 GCA_035646955.1 Pyrinomonadaceae bacterium | reverse complement strand
CTGCTTATCTAACAGAAAGACGGTGGGCCAGGCTTCTACCTTGTAATCGGTCCATGTTTTGTAGTCGTTATCTGTAACGACGGGATACCGAATCCCCAACGACGATACTGCTCGGCGCAGGTGTTCTACGTTTCTTTCCTCGTCGAACTCGGGTGAGTGTACGCCAATGATAGTAAGGCCTTTGTCCCGGTAGCGATCATCCCAACTCTTAACGAAGGGCAAGGTGTTGCGACAGTTGTAGCAGCCGAAAGTCCAGAATTCGATTAGGACAACGCGACCGCGCAGGTCATTAAGCTTGAGCGGGTCTGAGTTTATCCACTGACCAGCGGCCAGTTCAGGAGCGGCCGGAGCAGATTCCAGACTCTTATATTCCACATTGCTGCGAAAGGGCCTCAGCAATTCCCTGGTGAAACCTGTCGCATGGACCGTTCCCGCTACAATAACGATGCCTACAACAATTCCGATTATCATGTTCCTTTGTCGTTGAAAAAATGCTTTCATAGCTTCCTTAGAGTCAGCCCGACCAGGGCAATGTATAATCACCTTCCTTTCAATATACGTTCAGAATCAAAAATCGGATTTATGCAGATGGTTTATGATCGGGTTCAGTTAAGACCAAACGAGGAGAAGACGAATGGGCAAAGTAGCGTTAATTCTAGGTATTCTTGGGATCCTGCTTGGAGGCGCCATTTTTGTGATTTCGTTACTGCTACCGGTAATCACCGATGGTCGAACGAGTTGGGACGAAGCGATGATTGGGATTATTCCTGGCGCTCTGATCCTGTCGTTCTCGTTTCTTCTCGCGATAGCTGGAGTGATCGTTATCCTCATAAGAAGGAAGAAAGCGGTCACCAGTTCTCAGTGACCGGCGATTCACGAAATCACACCCGGATTAAACGGTCTGACTTTTATTCAGCTCTCAGGGCGTACATCGGATCAACGCGGCTAGCTCGCCACGCAGGTAAGAGACTAGCGAGCAAAGCGGCACCTAGCAAAACAAACGCAACGGCGCCGAATGCCACCATGTCAAAAGCTGGGACACCGTAAAGAGTTGACTGCATCAATCGTCCCACGACATAGGCACCAACCAGTCCGATTAGTGAACCGATCACCGCCAGTATGGCTCCCTCTTTCAAAACCAAGTGCAACACTCTTAAGCGTTGCGCACCTAGCGCCATGCGAACACCGAATTCCTGCGTCCGCTGGGCCACCCCAAACGCCATCACGCCATAGACACCGACAGCCGCGAGCAGCAGAGCTGCCGCCGCAAAGCCACCGAATAGCGCGAGTGCAAAGCGATCCGGCGCTAACTGCTCAACAAGAATGTCATCCATTGTTTGTACGCCGGCCAGGGGCAGGTCCGGCTCTACCGAGTTGACTGCCGCCGCCAGACTTTTCGTCATTGCAGTGGGGTCACCCTGAGTTCTGACAACAACCGCGACTCCCGGAAAAGGCATTTGCCAGAATGGCACATCGATCTCGGGATGCTCATCTCGCAGTCCATCGTTTCGAACGGTATGAAAGACGCCAACTATTTGCCACTCAATTGGCTGGCCAACCTTACCTGGTGGTATCACCTCATTAACTGCAACTCTTTGCCCAATCGGATCTACACCAGCAAAATATGTGCGGGCCATGTTCTCGTTTATCATCGCTACTCGTACACTATTGCTGGTATCATGCTCATCAAAACTCCGTCCTTTAACAACGCGGATTCCGAGCGTGTCGTGGTAACCCGCCGAGACTAGTTGGAAACCGGCCGCAGGAAGAGCGGAAGGATCAATCGGCGGACCGCCGACAATACGAAACCCCATCCCGAACCCGGTCCCTCTCGTTGGTATTCCCGAAGTCAGTGCTGCACTCTTGACTCCTGGCACCGACTCGATTCGGTCGAGCATCTGCCGATAGTATGGTGCGATTTTCTCAATATCAGAAAACCGTTCTGAAGAGACCGGTAATTGAAAGGTGAGCACGTGATCCGCCTTTACTCCCAGATCGACGCGTGTCAAATTCCAGAAGCTCTTCAACGTCAAGCTGCCAGCTGCAAGCGTTGTTAAAGCCAGCGCAAATTCTGCTACCACCAATGCCCTTCTAAGACCACGTTTTACTGTTGTGGTGTTAGCTCGTCCGCCCTGCTTGAGAACCTCGTTTAGATCCACGCGGGTTGCCTGCCACGCTGGTACAGAACCAAAGATCAGACCCGCGATCGCGGTCGCTACAATGGTGAAGAGCAGAACAGGCATACTGATTCTGAT
>DASROI010000211.1:0-2226 GCA_035646955.1 Pyrinomonadaceae bacterium | reverse complement strand
CCGTAGCGCGTCGAGCGATTTGGGTTCAGGCATGAAATCCGTCGGCGAAGTTATGGCCATTGGCAGGACATTTGAAGAGGCATTACAGAAGGCAGCTCGGATGCTCGACATAGGTCACGATGGAATCGTCGCAACCCGACCCATTGGTCCGGCGAAGGCAACGGAATTGCTGGCGCAGCCCGGGCCGGACCGTGTCTTCGCTTTGCCTTGGGCGATGCGAAACGGTCATAGTATCAAGCAGATTCATGAGCTAACGCATATTGATGAATGGTTTCTCCATTGTATTCATCACCTGGTGGAGATCGAAGATCTCCTCAGAACCTACAAGGGTGGACCGTGTCCAAAGAAACTTTTGTTTGACGCCAAGCGCGCCGGATTTTCCGATCGCCAATTAGGCTCGATTCTCGAAATGGATGAGACGATTGTTTGGAGACACCGGCAGAACATGGGCATATCCCCAGTGGTCAGGCAGATCGACACTCTGGCAGCCGAGTACCCGGCCCAAACGAATTATCTCTACCTGACGTTCAATGGAGAAGGAGATGACGTGCAACCCGAACAAGGTGGTAAGAACGTGCTTCTCCTCGGATCGGGCGCGTATCGCATCGGCAGTTCGGTTGAGTTTGACTGGTGCTGTGTGAACGCCTCCCGCATTCTCCGAAAGCTGGGCTACCGCTCGATTCTTCTGAATTTCAATCCAGAGACAGTCAGTACCGATTATGACAGCTGCGACAGACTTTACTTCGACGAGATTAGCCTGGAAAACGTGCTCGATATTTACGCGCGGGAGCAGTGCATTGGAGTGATTATCTCAGTCGGTGGTCAGACCCCGAACAATCTCGCCCTTCAGCTTCATCATGCCGGATTGAATATTCTCGGAACCTCCGCCATTGATATCGATCGCGCTGAGGATCGACATAAGTTTTCGAAGTTACTGGACAGCATTGGAGTCGATCAGCCGCCCTGGCGCGAGGCGCTTTCTCTCAACGATGCGGTGGCATTTGCGGAGGAAACCGGTTATCCTGTCCTGCTCCGGCCATCGTACGTTCTAAGCGGTGCAGCCATGGGTGTGGCGACTAATGCAAGGGAGTGTGAGCTTTTCTTGAACAAGGCAGCGGATGTTTCACCAAAGCATCCAGTAGTTGTTTCCAAATTTTTTGAAGACGCTAAGGAAATCGAGGTCGATGCGGTTGCTTCCCGGGGGGAGATCCTGGCTATGGCTGTGGTCGAGCACGTAGAAAATGCCGGGGTTCACTCAGGCGATGCAACCTTGGTGATCCCACCACAGCGCACTTATCCTGAAGTAATCCGCAAGGTTGAAAAGATTACGGAGCGGATTGCTGACGCGCTGAGAATAACCGGACCGTTGAACGTTCAATATCTCGCCCAAGGCACAAACGTCAAAGTAATTGAGGCTAATCTGCGTGCCTCGCGAAGTTTTCCGTTTGTTTCAAAAATCTGCAAGGTGAACTTCATTGAGCTGGCAACGAAAGCCATTCTGGACGTCCCTGCCGCAAGAGTCGGTCGACCATGGCACGACCTCGACTATGTCGGCGTTAAAGCTCCGCAGTTTTCCTTCACGAGATTGCAAGGCGCGGATCCAACCTTGGGAGTCGAGATGGCTTCTACCGGCGAAGTTGGCTGCCTAGGCGATGATTTCGAAGAGGCCTTTTTGAAAGCTCTTATTTCGGTCGGCTTCAAATTTCCAATAAGGACCGTTCTGCTCTCGACCGGCACACTGAAAGACAAAGTAGCCTTTATCGAGGGCGCAAAGCTGTTCGAAAGCTTGGGAATCGGCTTTTTTGCCACTCAAGGAACCGCGGAGTTTCTGAGTCGGTACGGCATCAAGAGTGTGGTCGTTCACTGGCCATTGGAAAATCGTTCTCCCAATGCGGGTGAACTCATCGAGCAAAGAAAAATAGACCTGGTGATCAATATACCCAAGAACTTTCAGGAAATCGAGTTAACTAACGATTACTATATTCGGAGAAAGGCTGTGGATTTCGGGATTCCTTTATTGACAAATATTCAATTGGCAAACCGGCTCGCTGAATCGCTTTCGCGAAAGCAAGCTGTTGATCTCGGTATCAAGGAACTGCAGGCATACTAAAGATCTCGCAATTTGGAGACAACGCGGCCCGAAAAGCGGTCAACACTGTCATGCTATGAGATCGAAACTGAAATTGGCTAACATTGCTCTCCCGCTCGCCTCATCAGCATCGGCCC
>DASROI010000210.1:0-2229 GCA_035646955.1 Pyrinomonadaceae bacterium | reverse complement strand
CGCAAAAGGTGAATGATTACATGAATTGGTTCGAAGCCACGCAGGCTTCGCAACCTAGCGGAGTGTTCACCGAGCCGTCAAAAGAGGCTGAGAAACGACCTACACCGGAACACCGAAGGCACGATCCGATTTCGGTTTATCTCGACGTTCTAGAAACAGAATTTGAGGAGTGAATTGGAGCTACTTCTCACGTAAAGTCCTGTCTTGTCTTGCACAGTATTTATCGTAAATTCTGCGCGCTAACCATATTAGGAGGAATACCTATGTTCATGAAGACCCTGCGTTATTTGTCGCTCTCGCTGGTTTTGCTCTTGGGCAACAGCTCCCCATTACAATCCACCGTGAAAAGTTCCGAAGAAACCGGAACCCTGTATAAGATGATCGTCGCGAACGGGAACGTCTCGCTTGATCTTGATCTGAACCGGCTCACCGGAACTGGTAATCGCGAAACGGTGCGATTCCAGGTAAGTCCAAATTCATTCTTCACTGTCCTCGTTTATAACAATCTGTTACGAGACCTTGAATCCGGCACGATCGCGCTGATACCGCAAAACAGCGCGAATCTTCCTGAACGTCTTGCTGCCTCGCTCCATCAGCTTGTCCTCGAAAAGGTGCAGACGGATGACACAGTTGGCCTCGTGGTTCGTGATTCGAAAACGAATCTAACCTTTTTCAACGTCCAAGGTGCCGAGTACGATTACAACGCTGAGACGCGATCACTTAGCGTTAAAAACGGACGACTCGTTGTCTCGGAAGAGTTTGCCAGACAACTGGGACTTCCTGCCGAAACGCCTTTAGTTGTTGGAGAAATTTCTGTCACAGCAAACCTGCAGACGATTGAGTCCAAGACGATTGTAAACGGCGCCGTTCGATCGGCGGTTCTACCTGCGCTTCATCCCCGAGATGGCGGCGAACCCGGAATGGTACCGGGACCTGATGTGATCGTGGGAAATATTTCCGATGTCATAGCTTCTACCGCAGGCAGTCAGGTCGGTGTCTCAGTTGGAACTGACTCATGCAACAACGGAACCATTGATCTGGATTGGTTCGCATTGCCAAGCAACGATCATCCAGTTATTCCCCAAAATGTTTATCGGATGAGCGGTGGAGCAGGAAATAACGATCGGTTCGAACACATTGGTCAATCATGGCTGAAACACGCCTTTACCGCGGCAAGTTCGAATACGTGTGGTTTTGGTTGCAACGGAGTCGGTGGCAGCCATCTGGGATCGGGTTGTTCTGATCTTTACTCAGCCGGACTGAATGCGAGCCAGGGTGGTCTGGGCTCACGTGCCTGGGTCAATCCGTTTACAGGTCTCTACCCGCGGGGCGATTCGGCCACACCGCCTAACAACCACAGTGGTCACTCACACACTGGTACAACCCACCGTGCTTTGGTGAACGTGACTGATCTGGATCCAGCTCAAAATGTCGGCGCCACCTACTACTTCGAAGGCCAGTACGTCACTCCACATGAATATGTCTGGTGCCAGTCTAATTCGACTCAGTGCAACATGTATAACAACGCCTCCTACCGGCGTTTCAATGTCAGTGGGACTACGAATTTCACTTTTACGTCTGTCGGTTCAACGGTGCGAATGAGCCCTGCAATCTTCGCTTGGACGGGTGCAACGATTAATAGATTCGAACCGGTACCCGGACTCGATGGAATTGGATTTCTCGCTTACAAAGTTACGAATCCTTCCCCTGGTGTCTGGCATTACGAATACGCGGTCTACAACCAGAATCTCGACCGAGGAATTCAATCGTTCAGTGTCCCGGTAGGTTCCGGAGTAGTTATCAGCAACATTGAATTTCATGCGCCGCCAAATCATCCCGGGATTGCAAATGACGGCACCCAGGGAGACTCGGGTTACAGCAATAGTCCATGGACTCCCAATCAAAGCGGATCGGACCTGAGTTGGAGTTCACAGACCTTTGCCGCGAATCAAAATGCGAATGCGATTCGATGGGGGAGCCTCTATAACTTTCGTTTCGATTGCAATCGTCCGCCCCAGGCAACTAACGCTACGATCGGCTTTTTCAAGACCGGCGCACCGATAACGGTGCAAACTCAGGCACCTTCTTTGGACGTGCAGACGTCAAGGTGTCCCGAGTGTTCTCGGACCCGGTAAATCGAGCGATTATCGCTGCTAAAACAGCCCGTCATACCCTCAAGACGGGCCGGGAAACATTGCAAAAAAGCAATAAAAAAAAGTAGTCTACTTT
>DASROI010000209.1:0-18059 GCA_035646955.1 Pyrinomonadaceae bacterium | reverse complement strand
GCGCCCATCATTCCACGGCCTCCGCCGCCCCCGGGACCACCCCCCGGGCCACCAGCCATCTGGCCTCCGGCTACTTTCTCTTCAATGGTGATCTCTTTCTCGGTTTGATTAATTTGCCATGACACGCTGTCGGCGCCTTGCATTCGAGGAGAGAGACCTTGACTCTTGGTCTTGTCAAGCGTCCAGGTACCCGCGAAGCTGGCGGGTGCGGCAGCATGCACAGCCAGAGCAAATATGAGAGCGCTCGCCAAAGTCAGAGCGCCAACTAATTTCCTCATTTCAGATCTCCTTCAATTATGTGTCTTTAATAACCTGACAGGCCGCACACGCACCACCAAAAACCAATCTTGGATCTTGCTAAGGTCGGTACGATTCGACCAAGTATAAACGTCGAGTAATGCGGAGTTTAACAAAGCGACAGAATCGATGTCTGTAAGGAACTGTAAAGAATTGTATAGAGTTGGTAAAGAATTGTTCCGGCTGATTTTATCTTTGATTTAATGGACCTATTCGCTTCGAACGGGAGAACAAGGATGTTCGGGGAACCTTTACCGGCATCGAAGCGTAAGAGGTGCTCTGGACTGGATAAGGCCAGCGAGTTCTTTGAGCTGCTGCTATCTCAGGAATTGCGATCTTATTGTTGGGGAGATTGTAGCACTAATACACAGGAGAGATTCGAGAAGGCGTATGAGTTGCCCGATATTGTGAACTCTAAACGTGCTCGTTGAATTTCTGTCATAACTAATCTGCGAGCGGTGTTTATTCGCAGAGACGTACTCATGAAGCCAACTTCCCGATGGTTAATTGAATCGCAGTAATTGGGTGACCATCCATGAGTTTGGAAACCAGGGCTTCCTGACGAACGCCATGAGGGCTGTCGACAAGGAAACTGAACTATTCGAAGGAGAGTGTAATGAAGTCAATCGTAAAAAGGTTAGTAGTTGTTTTGGTCGTCGGCGCGCTAACGAGCATTGCCGCGTTCGCAAAGGTCAGCAAGCATAAAGTGACTTTTGAGAACGACATCAAACTCAATGGAACTGTGGTAAAGAAGGGTTCCTACGATGTGAAGTTTGATGACGAGTCTGGACAGCTATCTATCATCAAGAACGGTAAAGTTGTAGCGCAGGCAATGGCCCGTACCGAACAACGCGCCAAGAAAGCCGGCGATTTCCAATTGAGATCGACTGGCGATGGCAACGATTCGCAACTGGTGGGCGTGACGTTTGGCGGTTCTGACAAAGACGTAGTTGTCACTAACGGAGCTGCACCGAACACCGGCAACAACTAAGTATCTGACTGTTGCTCCATTGCGTTAGGAGCGTCTGCGCCTCGAAGCCTACGGGTTTCGGGGCGCAGTTGTTTTTGGCCGCGATGATTTCAACGCAGAGCAATGGCGCTGAAAGGGAAATAGAGCCGGGTCCTTTTCCGTCCGACGATCTGATTGGGCTACAATCGAAAGGAACTCAAATTACTGGATCGCGGAGGATGAAATGCAGTCTCGAAGATTTGGCCGGCAGGGGTGGAGTGTCGGTGACATTGGATACGGCATGTGGGGAATGGGAAGCTGGTCTAACTCCAACGACGACGAGTCGTTGGCCTCATTGCAGCTTTCAATCGACAACGGCTGTAACTTCTTCGATACAGCATACGCTTACGGCGACGGTCATAGCGAAGGGCTTCTGGGTCAAGTTGTTCGCAGTAATTCAGGCAAGAAACTCTATACCGCATCCAAAGTTCCGCCAAAGAATCAGCAGTGGCCCGCCAAAGCTGAATATTCACTGATGGACTCGTATCCTCCGGACCACGTGGAAGAGTATGTTCATCGCAGTCTCGAAAACTCGCGACTGGAGTCCTTCGATCTCATGCAGTTGCACACCTGGCAGGACGATTGGATGCGAGACGATCGTTGGTTTTACGGGCTCGATGATCTACGCAGTCAGGGCTTAATTAAGGCGATCGGGCTCAGCCTGAATCGGTGGGAGCCATGGAATGGAGTGCAGGCCGTTAAGAGCGGACAGATTGACGCCGTCCAGGTGATCTACAACATTTTCGATCAAAACCCGGAAGATGAATTATTCCCTGCGTGTCGTGAATTTAATGTGGCTGTGATCGCACGTGTTCCTTTTGACGAGGGAACTTTGACGGGAACATTAACGAAGGAGAGTCGGTGGCCTCAAAGCGACTGGCGGAGCAGCTACTTCGTTCCGGAAAATCTGAATCCAAGCGTGGAAAAAGCCGACGAGATCAAGAAGGTGCTGGATGGATGGAATCGTGAGCACTCAACCAATATAACTATGCCGCAATTGGCTCTGAGATTCATCTTGAGCAGCTCGGACGTCACCACGATCATACCGGGAATGAGAAAGCCGTCACACGTTCAATCAAATATAGAAGCCAGCGATGAAGGCGAACTGCCGAAAGAGCTTTTGGAAAAATTGCGACCATTCCGCTGGGTAAGAAAGCCAGCCCCATGGTCCGATTAATAGGTCGTATAGGTCCTATAGGTCCAATACACCCATAGGTCCAATACACCCAATACGTCCTATAGGTCCTAGTTCCCTATCGTCCTATCCAAAAAGGCCCATCGATCCGCAATCTCTTCTATGATCTTCGTTGTGGGTTTCCCTGCACCATGTCCAGCCTTCGTCTCAATTCTAATTAGAATCGGGGCGGGTCCAGCCTGCGCCGCTTGTAAAGCTGCAGCAAACTTAAAACTATGACCGGGCCAAACTCTATCGTCATGATCTGCCGTGGTGATCATCGTCGGCG
The DNA here is from genome assembly GCA_035646955.1 of Pyrinomonadaceae bacterium. Taxonomy (GTDB): domain Bacteria; phylum Acidobacteriota; class Blastocatellia; order Pyrinomonadales; family Pyrinomonadaceae; genus PSRF01. The sequence goes on along the minus strand of DASROI010000209.1, from coordinate 15,290 downwards.
GATATGCTGTTCCAGCCTTGATGTTATGTAGCGGCGAGTACGCGTATAGAGTCTTAAACTCAGCCGGATCAGCGGACGAACCATAATCAGAAACCCAGGCCCATCCGATCGTGAACTCCTGAAACCGAAGCATGTCCATCACACCAACCGCCGGAAGGGCGGCGCCAAATAGCTCCGGACGCTGAGTTAATACCGCTCCAACCAACAATCCGCCATTACTGCCACCTCCAATAGCGAGCTTCTTAGTGGATGTGTATTTGTTAGAAATCAACCATTCTGCCGCGCCGATAAAGTCGTCGAATACATTCTGCTTCTTCGACTTCATTCCCCCCTGGTGCCAATCTTCTCCATACTCCCCACCGCCTCGTAAGTTTGGCTGAGCATAAACTCCGCCCATTTCCATCCAAACCAGGTTACCCACCGAGAAAGCGGGAGTGAGCGAAATGTTGAAACCCCCATATCCGTAAAGGTAAGTTGAGTTGTTCCCATCCAGCTTAATACCTTTCTTATGCGTGATGAACATTGGCACTCGCGTGCCGTCTTTGCTCTTGAAGAAGACTTGTTTGGTCTCGAAATCGGCCGGATTGAACTCTACTTTTGGTTCCCGGAAAACACTCGATTTACCTGTAGTCAGATCATACCGGTAGATTGTAGTTGGAGTGGTAAACCCGGTGAATGAGTAGAACGTCTCTTTGTCCGTCGACTTGCCACCGAAACCTTCAGCTGATCCAATGCCAGGAAACTCCACCTCTCGAACAAACTTTCCGGTGGTGTCAAATACTCTTACCTGGGTATAAGCATCCTTTAAATAGTTCAGGACAAATTGATGATTTACCAAACTAACTGTCTGTAAGGCTTCCTTTGTTTCAGGAATCAATTCCTTCCAGTTGGAGCGCTGGGGTTTGGTGACATCAATCTCAACGATTTTTCCTCGAGGTGACTTGGAATCCGTTTGAAACCAGAATTTGGTTTCGTCGTTACCGACAAACGAATAAGCAGCATCAAACTCGTCAAGTAACCTTATAACCGGACCATCTTTCGCAGTAAGATCTTTATAGTAGACGCGATTCCGAGTATCGGTCCCCTGAAAGATTGTAATTAGCAAATATCTACCGTCCTCAGTTACTGAGCCGCCAAACAACCAGTCCTTCTGGTCGGGTCGCTCATAAACAAGGATGTCGTCGGCTTGACTGGCGCCAATTTTGTGAAAGTAAACTTTTTGAAAGTAGTTAGTCTGTTTGAGTGAATCCGAGTCGGGTTGATCGTACCGGCTATAGAAGAACCCACTACCATCTTTGGTCCAGGAAACACTCGAGAACTTCACCCATTGCAAATCATCAGACAGATCTTTTCCCGACTCCACATCGCGAACTTTCCATTCCTGCCAGTCCGAGCCAGAAGCGGACAAACTGTAGGCGAGAAGCTTTCCATCGCGGCTGACTTGCATGCCAGATACAGCAACGGTTCCGTCGCTCGAGAGGGTATTGGGATCGAGCACCTCTTTTGGAGCAGCGTCGAGTGCATTGACTGTGTAAAGAACACTCTGATTTTGGAGACCACTGTTGCGAGAGTAAAAGTAACGATCGCCTTCCTTGAATGGCACGCCAAACTTTTCATAATTCCAAAGTTTGGTGAGCCTCTCTTTTATCTGAGCGCGAACTGGAATCGCATTCAGGAAGTCAAACGTGAGTTTGTTTTCGGCTTCGACCCATGCGCGCGTCTCAGCTGAATCAAGATTCTCCAACCACCTGTAGGGATCGGCGACTTTGACGCCATGATAGTCGTCAATCTGGTCTACTTTTTTGGCCACGGGATAATCGTACGTCTTAATCATCTTTTGAGAACTACCTGTCGACTGTGCACCAACCTTTAGCGATGACGGCCCGAATACTATAAGTCCGAGACACAGGGTCAAAACGATAACACCAAAATTCACTGAATAAGCTCGCATTGAAGCGTGACTCCTTCTGAAGAGTAAGGGACGCGCAGGTTGGTGTGGAGATTGGAACAAACGCCACGAGTATACAAATCGCGCCCTGGCAAACCAAACCTTGGAGTGCGCCGGCCCGGCGGCGCTTTGTTATGTGAATACTCGACATCGCCCCCCCACCAGGTGAACAACCCATATAACAAGGCGCCGCCGGGCCGGCGCACTCCAAAACTGTGGTTAGCACGCGGTGGGCGGCATGGAAACTACTCTTCTTCCAGCCCGGAAAAGGGTTTAGTCTGGTCCACAAGTTCGGTTGAAAGGAGCTTATTGTGAAAATGAGTATTGGCAGGTCAGAGACCTTTTTGGCGGCGGTGGCACTCGCAGTCGGGATAGTGATTGCGAGTTTTATAGGCGGGTGGTTCTTCGTAAAAGGAAAACGAGGAGATCAGTCGATTAATGTAACCGGCTCGGCAAAAAGGCGAATTAAATCAGATCTCGTGATCTGGAAGTCGTCAGTTTCTTATCAAGCGCCAGTTCTGCAGGAGGCTTATCGTTCGTTGTCAGAAGCTGTTCCGAAGGTAAAGGCATACCTGGTTAGCAAAGGAATCCCGGAAGACAAGATCACCGTATCTTCAATTTCAACTCAAACCCTTCACGGCCGAAGCAGTGATGGGTCTGAAACGTCTGAAATAACAGGCTACTCGTTAAGACAGGAATTGGAGGTTCGCTCGAACGAGGTCGAGAAGATTGCGAAGATCGCACGTGAAGCCACGGAACTGATCAATCAAGGCATTCTGATCGAATCTCAAGCTCCGGAATATCACAATACTCAATTGGGAGGCTTAAAGATCGAAATGCTAGCCGAGGCGACCAAGGATGCAAAGGAACGCGCCAAGCAGATTGCTGAGAATACAGGCAGTTCCGTTGGCAGTGTAAGGTCGGCACGAATGGGTGTATTACAGATCACTCCTTCGGACTCAAACGAAGTTTCGGGCTTGGGTATCAACGATACGTCTTCTCTTGAGAAAGATATTACCGCCGTCGTGAATATCGAATTTGAAGTTTATTGATTGACTGGTCTGTAGTCAGTGGTCAGTGGTCCGTAGTCAGTGGTCCGTGGTCAGTGGTCCGTGGTCAGTGGTCCGTGGACAGTGGACAGTGGTCCGTACTTTGTGCTCAAAGCCATACAAAGTACAAACCACGGACTACGAACCACTGACAAAAAACTAATTCTTATCACCGAGTCCGTGCTTTTGCTTGCACAGGCGACAGGTGGTTGGTGTCTCGGTGTTATCTACTCGATGCGACACGGGTTTCAGAGTCCGCAGAAATGCATAGACTGACTTCAAGTCCTCGTCAGTCATCTTCCCGTAAAACCACCACGGCATGGCAGCATTCAACGAACGTGCTCCAACTTTTCCATCTCGCATTGCGTGAATGAACATGTTCTCGTCGAAATAAGAGATCCCCGATGCGTCTGGAGTTATATTCGACGAAACCACCATGCCGGTTGGCCCATCCAAAATAAATCCACCCGCGAACTCAAGACCCGTCATCGGTTTTCCGCGCTCCTGTGGCGTATGACAATCGGAACATGAACCCATCCTCACGAGGTAAGCACCGCGTGCCGCTGAGGTTGACTGATCGGGTGCGTTGACTGCTCCATACACGGGTTCAGGCGTGCTTTTGATCAAATATTTGAGCGGGAAGGGTATGTTGGTTTTTCCGGGCGCATTGCGAACCGGAGCCAGCGAGCGAATGTAAACTATAATGCTCGCCAGATCCTCGTCTGACATCGTCCGATAGTTCTGATAAGGCATCACTGGAAAGAGGGCCCGGCCATCGTGACCAATTCCCTCTCTGATTGCCCGAGCCAACACGTCATCACTCCAGTTTCCAGCTCCAGTTTCTTTATCAGGCGTTATATTCGGCGCGACGAGCCACGGGAGTTGCTTATCGGGCCATGGCTGTCCGGCCCCAAGCTTCGTCTCAATCGGTGGAGCGCCGGGCTTTGAGACGTCTGTAGGTGAGTGACATCCGACACAACCAGTGACCGCCTCGACCAGATACTTGCCGCGCGCCATTCTCGCCGGAGTCGCTTCAAAATGCCGATCCGTGAGAACCCTGGTTTTAGGACCAATAATCGGTCTCCATCCAACTGAGAAAGTGATACCGACCGTGAAGAGAGCGATCAATACGAGCAGAGTTATCCCTGCAATCTTTTGCGAACGTCGGGTCATGAAATTTCCTTCAGAACTACTGGGCTTGGTTTGAACTTGACTTGATCTAAGCTAAGCGGACAAAAAAGTCAAAAGGGAGTCTCGTTCACCTGGTTGCTTTGCACAAAAAGTAAAGGCGCGACCAGTACAGTACCGAGCGCAGCGACCGGATGCGACACTCAAATTTTCGCCGTGATTTTCATTATCACCTTGTTGAGTGTGTCATCCGGTCCCTTCGCTCGCGGTACTGTACCGTTGTAAATGGCGGGAAAATGGCTTTCCGACTTTGATGAGCAGGGTCTCGGCTGGCCGCCTCCCAACTGCGCGATTCTGGGAATATCCAATAAAAGGTTGACAACTCAACTGTTACTGGGCGAATCTAAGGCCACACCTGCCGCCCCTCGGCAAGGCTGTTTGATTTACAACTCCTGGACAAAACATGAAAAGAAAGTTCCCTTTTATCGCACTAATTCCCTTTTTAGTCACTTCAACAGCAATTGCCACGAGTGCTCAAAGTGTTACTCCTGATAAGTTAGTTCGACCGCGAACCGTAGCAGCCGCGCATCAGCAACCCCAGACGCAACCGGCTCCCGCGGTAGTCCCGACTCAAAAGCCCAATAATGCACCGGTTGTGCAAACCCCGGCGCCGGCGCCTAGGGGTAATGAATTGCCTGCGGGTTCGAACCCAATTGCACCAGTTCCAACAGGCGTAGCGGCGGCGAAGAACGTGACTCCGCCTGTGATGCTGCCTCTCGCACCGTCGATGGTGATGTCTCGCATCTCAGAAGCGCAGCGACTGCTTAAAACGCGACCTCAAACAACAGCTTTAACGACGCCCCAAATTTCTTTCGTAACCATCGCTGCCTACGAACCGGCTACGTCCCGAACACACCTCATCACGCTTTCAAAACAAACCTTCCTAACAAAGGGTTCCGAATTGACGGTGCCAAGCTCGCTTGGTATTCCAGTAACTGTTCGCGTGTTGCGAGCGAACGGGGTCAACACTGCCTTGACGCTGGTTACTGCTGACGGAATTTCGCTTGTGCCATTGACCGTCGAGTATCCGATTGAACGAAACGGCTTGTTCAAAGAGCTGGCCTATTACACGTCAGCACATCCGGCCTTGCTGTCCAATGATTTGACGAGATCGGGTCAGGCTTATGTTCGTAACATGCTCGATCTTGCGGTGAAGCGACTCAGTGATAAAGGCGTCGCGATTTCTCCAGCGCTGGTTGATATTGCCGAGCGACTCTGCATCGTCGAACATACTGACCACGATCGCTTCCGTAATGAGAATCGTCTCGCTCTCTATAACGAGATCTACTCTCTCTACGCGCTCAACGAGCTCGAGACTTACAAGTATTCGGTGAGTGTCGCCGGGGCCGGCGGCATGGTCCAGATGATCCCATGGGCGTACAACCTAATTCGGCAACGTCATCCGGGCGTCGCTCTTATTCCAGACTTCGTGGCCGGCATGCGCAATCATGGCAATGCTCTCCAGGCGATGTTGCTGTATATGCAGGACACCTGGAGCGACCTGTCGGCGAACGACGATGTGAAATACGCACTGAATGCGAAGATCGCGACCATGCCAGAATTGATGGCGGCTGGTTACAACTCGAATGCTGCGAAGTTACCGTCTTACATCAGACGCGGCGGACAGGATTGGCGCATACTCATTCCCCGGGAAACTCAAATGTATTTGCAGATCTACAAATCGTTTGAGAGCCTGATTCCGCTAAAGTCGCGCACCACGGCCCAACCCATCAAAGCCGCAGGCACAAACTGATCTGATCCTCATTTGGTTGCGGCATCTTTCTGCGGCACTAAGAGCGAATCATTAAATTGCTGGAACGCAGAGGTTGCGCATAGTGACGCCGATAGGCTCCACCCCTGAATTGATCCCTTAGACTCGCTTTTCTAATCACACAATTTCGTTTACTGTTGCGTGCCGCGGCAGACCATGGTCGTGCTGCACTTGCCTTTCGACTATCAAAAAGGAACCAGCAAACTTTCATGAACAAGCAACCTTCGTACGTCATGCGACTGGTAATCTTCTGTACTTGCTTAGCACTCTTATGTGTTCTGATTGTTCGTCACACAGGCGCTCAACAAATTCAGACGGGTCCAAGCCAACCTACGCCAGAAAAAACAGTCGACCAGGTCCACAAAAACATTCAAGTGCTCAAAGGTGTACCCGAGTCGCAACTTGTCCCAGTGATGAATTACATGAGCGCTTCCCTTGGAGTTCACTGCACGTATTGTCACGTCAATAAGGACGGCAACTGGGATTTTGCTTCTGACGAAAAGGGCGAGAAGAAGTCGGCTCGTGAGATGATCACGATGGTGACTAACATCAACAAGACCACTTTCAAAGGAAATCCAGAGGTCAGTTGCTACACCTGCCACCGTGGCCGAACATCGGTCGCGCATACGCTCTCGCTGCCAATGCCAACTCCGGAACCACGACCAACGGCAGGACAAAATCAACAATCACGCGAAGGACTGCCGGCCGCTGATCAGATTCTTGATAAGTACACCCAGGCGTTGGGCGGCGTGACAGCGCTAGACAACTTAAAATCAAGAGTCATGAAGGGAACAGTTACAACTGCGAACGGAACAGAACTCGGATATGAATTGACTCAATCCGGTTCAGACCTCGTTCTTGCTTCAATCACGGTTCCACAATCGGGAGCAATCGAACGGGTATTTAACGGAACCACGGGCTGGGAAAAGAATGCCAGTGCCGTTCGCGAGATGGCTCCTGAAGAAATCAGTTACTTCAGACGCTATCCGAATCTCTACACTGACCTAAAATTGAAAGGACAGTTCTCGCGGTTGAGTGTCAGCGGAAAACAGAAGATTGATGGCCGGGATGTTTACGTGCTGCGTGGCGCGAATGTAGACGGCAGGAGAGAACAACTCTTCTTTGATGTGGAAACAGGTTTCCTCGTCCGCAGAATTACTTCAACTACCACGCTGGTCGGCATTATCCCCGAACAGATAGATTTTTCCGATTATCGTGAGGTCGATGGAATGAAACTTCCATTTACGATCAAGGTGTCGGCAATTGATCCGAATTACTCACTAGTCAGGAAGTTTACTGAAATAAAAGTGAACCCCAACGTTGATCCGAAGCGCTTCAACAAACCAGGCTAAGGTTCTGTATCTGGTCGAGGTAACTTTGCGGTGCTCCTCTGTGCGACAGCGCGGCTTAGGCCGCAACCAAGCGATCAAGTTGCGAGACCGGTCAGTACCGAATCGCGGTAGCGTCGGGTGAGTCTAGTGGATCAAGTAGTTGTAAGTATTTTGAGACTCACCCGAGGCTACCGCGATTCGGTACTGACCGGACTCGCATTGCCGATCTGCCCTGAAATGGCCTCGCGTAAAAACATCGTCAGAAAAACAAGAAGTTGATTGTTTGTTGCACAGAGTAGCACCTGAGAACTTTCGCTTGAGCTAAGAAGACGCAGAGACCTTGAATATTGAGATGAATGAGGTCACTCATTGAACTGGAGACGGTCCGTCGATAAAGATAGACCATCATCTTCTACCTCCTTAATAATCTCTGCTTTTCCTCCATCTGCGTACTGTAGTTTATAGAGTCGCCAGTACAGTCCTCGTTCAGCAAGTAGCTCCTGGTGAGTGCCCTGCTCCCGAATAGAACCATGATGAAGCACAATTATCCGATTCGCATTTTGTATAGTCGATAAGCGGTGGGCCACCACAATTGAAGTTCGATCTCTCATTACACGTTCTATCGCCCGTTGAATCAATTGTTCCGTCTCTGTATCAATAGAACTCGTCGCTTCATCTAAAATCAACAACGCTGGGTCAAACGCTAGAGCCCTTGCAAACGAGATCAGTTGTTTTTGACCAACCGAGAGTCCGGCGCCACGCTCGCGAACTTCAGCCTCAAACCCACCTTTCAAGCGGCTGATGAAACGATCTGCATGTACTTCTCTCGCGGCCCACTCGATGCGCTCCGCATTAATCGACTCCCGACCCAACCTGATATTCCCTGCAATTGTCCCGCTGAAGAGAAATACTTCCTGCAGCACGACGGCGAAATTCTCTCTTAGCGCCTTTAAGTCCCAATCACGGAGGTCGACACCATCCAGAAGTATTCGGCCGCGCTGGATGTCATAGAACCTCATCAGCAGGTTGGTGATCGTTGTCTTGCCCGACCCTGTGTGACCAACCAGAGCGATCGATTGACCCGGCTCGACTGTGAACGAAACATCTTTCAACACCCAATCCTCGTCGTGATAGGCGAACCAAACATTTTGAAACTCGATCCGGCCATGAGCTCGTTCCGTCTTCAACGGCTGCGGAGGAGTGACGATCGCCAACGGAAGATCGAGGGTCTTAAAGATCCGGTGAGACGCGACCACTGCTGCTTGAAGCACATTGTACTTGTCTGAGATGTCCCGAATTGGTTGGAATAACGAACCTGAGTATTGAATAAACGCGACGAGAGCGCCAAGGGTTAGCACGGCGTGCTCGGGCGTGTTCTGCATGACGCGGTATCCACCGTACCAGATGATCAGAGCTATTCCGACTGCGCCGATAAAATCGACAAGCGGGAAAAAGACCGCGTAGTAAAAGATCGTGTCGATATTCGCCTTGCGATAGTCTTCATTAATCCGATCAAACTTCCGTAAGGACTTTTCCTCCGCATTAAAAATCTGGACCGTTTGAGCACCGGCAAAGTGCTCCTGCAGGAAGGCATTGATGCGGGCGAGACGCGTGCGGACCATATCGTAGCCCTTGCGCGCACCCTTTCGAAACCAGGTCGTGGCCGCGAAAAGCATCGGAACAGTCAACAAGGTTATGAGTGTCAAGCGCGCGTCCATCCAAAGCATCACCGAAATGATTGCTGCAATCATCACGAGATCACCGAGGAGGTCAGTCACGCCTTGAGTAAACAATTCGTTAAGCGCATCGACGTCGCTAGTCAGCCGGGTCATGATACGACCGACGGGGTTGCGGTCGTAGTAAGCAACTTCCTGATGTTGGAGTTTGTTATATAGCTCACGACGCATATCGAACATCACGTACTGTCCGACTGTGTTTAGCAGGATTGCCTGAAAGTACGAGAAAACGAATCGCAGTAACTGAGTTCCAAAGAAGAGCAGAACCAGGACCCACAGTCCTTCGGTCTTTTTAGGTAGGATGTACCAGTCAATCGAATATTGCGTAAATTTTGGCTGCAGAATTCCAAGTAGATTCAGGACGAGTGTTAGCAGCAATGCCGGTACAAGCAAACGGACGTAGGGTCGAAGATAGTTCAGCAGTCGACGCGCGATCTGGAAATCGTACGTTTTGCCAATCGCTTCTTCTTCGTGAAATTGTTTTACTGCTGTTGCCATTTGAGATCGCTAAGTAGCGGCCAGCTCTTCTTCGAGCAATTGACGTTCATATAAATCAGCGTATTCTCCGCGGAGCGCCAACAACTCCGTATGCGTGCCTCGTTCAATTATTTGACCTTCATCCATCACGCAAATTAGGTCCGCATCCTGCACTGTTGATACGCGATGCGAAACAATCAAAGTGGTTCGCTCGCGCATCACGCCTCGCAGACGGCTCAAAATCTTTTCCTCGGTGTAGGTATCGACCGACGACAACGCATCGTCGAGTATTAGAATGCGCGGCTGGCGAAGAACCGCGCGGGCGATTGCTGTCCGCTGCTTCTGACCTCCCGACAAAGTCAGACCTCGCTCACCTACGAGCGCGTCGAAGTGATCGGGAAAACCGGCAATATCCTCAGAGAGGCCAGCAATGTCGGCCGCCCACTCAACTTCGGCGGGTTCGGCAGTTGCAACTCCGAATGAAATATTTCCCCTGATCGTATCACTGAACAAGAAGGTTTCCTGGGGAACGTAGCCGATGCTCGAGCGCAGTTGTGCAAGAGGATATTTTTCGATAGGAATCTCGTCGATTAATACGGTTCCTGGCGGCGCTTCGATCAAACGAGGAACCAGATTTACGAGCGTTGATTTTCCACTTCCAGTCCGTCCGACAAATGCGACGACGTGTCCTGCAGGAATTTCAAGATTCACATCAGTCAACATCGGTTCATCGGTTGCGTGGTATTTGAAAGTGAGATTTCGAAATGAAATCCGTCCCTCAATGGGCGGTTGAGTGGTTGCGTCGGGATGATCTGCGATAGCCGGTTTTATCGAGAAGATGGCGTTCAGTCGCTTCAAGCTGGCAGTGCCTCGCTGGTAAAGATTCACCACATACCCGAGTGCGATTAGCGGCCAGATCAACCTCATCAAATACATGTTAAAGACCGTGAACTGTCCTACTGTGATCTCGCCGCGAACCGCGAGCGGTACGCCAGCCCAGATTATGAGCACGAACCCGATGCCGATTAGAAATTGCATCAAGGGTCGCATGATCGCGTCGATCCGGACCAAACTGAGATTACGTTCTGCGTATTGCCAGTTGAGATTGTTAAAGGCCGCAATTTCGGCTTCTTCCTGCGCATACGCTCTCACGACACGTACACCGGTAAAGTTTTCTTGAGCACGCGCGGTAATCTGCGCGAAAAATTCCTGGATCTTTTCGAATCGCGTGTGTACCTGCTGTCCAAAATATTTAACCGTTAAAGAGACGAGCGGCATCGTCACCAGTAGCAGTAAGGTCAACCACCAGTTGATGATGAACATCAATGGCAGGATCAGAATGACCACGAAAACTGTTTGCAGCGTGTACATGATCATCGGTCCGGCTAATTGTCGGACCGCAGCCAGATCATTCGTCGCGCGAGCCATCAGGTCGCCCGTTCGATGTTCATGAAAAAATGAGAGTGGTTGATCGACCAGGTGAGCGTAGAAGTCTTTTCGCAGGTCATATTCGACGTTGCGCGACATCCCGATCAGTAACCGGCGCTGTAGAAAGAGAAAGATACCACTGATAAGACTGGCGCCAAGCACCTTCGCCGCAGAGATGGTCAGACTCGTCCAGGAGACCTGGGACCAATTCTCATCGACGGCCTGTCCCACAATCAGCGGAATATACAGGTTGAATAGAATGCCTGCGAGAATGCAGGCAATGCCAATGGTCAGTGAGAGCTTGTACGGACGGAAATACCGCGTAAACCTTTTAAGATCATCCATGGGACAGAACGCAACCCTAACACCTGAAACGCGTGAGGCCTATCATGCGACAGATGCGTGTCAGACACCAAATGGAGGCACGATCATTTGTCATCGGTGATTGCTCATTTTTCATTCAGAACCTGTCAAGGCACCGTTCATCACTTTGAAAGCAACGGCAAATGAAAAATGATCAATCGAATGGTCTATGGCCACTCACCAGTAGTCTCACTAAATAGATCTTGAGCGCCGCATGTAAGTACTTAAAGAAGTTGCCGCGAGGTTTCCTTCATGGTCGAACACATCAGCACTCAAAGCGATCAGTCTTTTTCCTTCTCGACGTACCAGGGCTGAACAAGTGACTTTGCCCCGGCTCAGAGGTCGAAGGTAGCTGATCGAGAGTTCAATGGTGCTGGCCGTCTCATCTTCTTGAAGCAAGGGAATAATCGCGAACGCTGTCGCGGTATCAATCAGGCTCGCAATCGCGCCCCCGTGCACAACTCCATTGTTTTGTTTAAGCGAGTCGGTAACGTCCAAGCTCATCGTGGCTAACCCGCGCTCAGCCTGTTCGAGTTGTATCCCGAGCATTTGACCGAAAGGCATGTTCTTCAAAGCGCGCGAAACCCTTTGCTGCTGTTGATCTGTAAGCTCGGCCTGGTTCATGAGCGATAGCTTTCTCCAGGATTCAAAGGTTCGACAATCACTGCAGTGCCATAAGCCAAAACTTCAGTGACGCCCTGGGACAGCTCAGTCGTATCGTAACGGGCCCCAACGATTGCGTTGGCGCCGAGCTCAGTCGCGTGCTGGATCATGATCTCAAACGCATCGACCCTTGTTTGTTCGCAGAGCTTGGTCCAAACCGTTATGTTCCCGCCAACTACAGTCTGAAGAGATGCGCCGATCGTAGCGAAAATATTTCGCGAGCGAACTACAATCCCGCGAACCACGCCGAGGTTCTGAACGACCCGATAGTTTGGAAGCTCAAAAGCGGTCGTAACCATCTGGTGCGAAACTGAGTAACGCGGTGGGCTTACCGCATAAGGCACATTTTGCATCGGGTCTGAACTCATCTCTTCGTTCCTCTTTTCTTAGTACCCTTTCTAAACAGGGACGCCTTCTTTTCAGGTTTGGCGTGAATCTCAGGTATCCACAGATATGTTTGCAAATCGCACCGATGTGATTTGTTGAATTTCACACCCTCCAACTCGAGTAATCGTTGTTGTTTGTCATGAGGCAGCACTAGTCGACCAGTGGAGTAGCCACCCTGCGCATTAACAACTCGCTGCCAGGGAGTTCCTTCCGGAGATGAGTGCATACAAAACCCAACGGTACGCGGCGTGTAACCTTCACCAAGGATCTCCGCAATCTGTCCGTAGGTCATAACTCGACCACGAGGAATCTTTTGGACAATCTGGTAGACGCGTTGACGATAATCTTCCTGGTCTCGTTTCGCCAAGATTAGCCCCCGATTTATCGAATTGTTCTAAGAACTGCTCGCGCCGGAGAACCATCTCCCTGCCCGCTTCTGATTCTTAAGGGGAGGCAAACGAGCTCATAACTTCCGGTGGGAACATTGGCCAGATTCAAGCCTTCGACGATTATTACCCCATGCGAAAGGAGCTCAAGATGGGTTTCATGATTAGCCTGGTTGAATTTTTCGATCGATAGGTAATCGATACCAACGAGTTTCACCCCCTGAGCGACTAGCTTTCTCGCCGCGTCGAGTTCAAGGTAGGTAAAGTCAGTACGAAATGGACCATCGGGTGTGGACCAAAACGCTGAGTTCCGAGTTTTGAAGAGAACTCGCTTTGGCCCTGGCGGGATATAGTCAGATACAAACTCGGCATCAATCGACATGCAATTGTCTGGTACCTGAACCACGATAGCCTGGCCAATTAGCACGTCAAGATCGAGAGCTTCGATTTTTGGCGCGCCTTTGATGAAGTGAGCCGGTGCGTCAATATGAGTTCCAGTATGCGCGCCAAAATTCAAGTGCGAGACATTAGCAGCATCGCCATTCGCCAGGCTGCGCCAATCGGTAATCTGGATACCCGGATCCCCAGGATAAGTCGCCATCTCGTTAATTAACGGGACAGTGATGTCGTAGCAGGTCATGATTAATCACAGACTAGAGTGTATTCATCAAATTGGTCAAATAGGTCTTATATATCTGATAGGTCCTTTCGGTCGAATAGGTCCTATAAAGATTCCCTTTTAGCTATCGGCGCGTTAGCATTCCCACCTACACAAAGGAGATTTAGACATGAGCGAAACGCACTATGACATTGTTACGGTCGGTGGTGGCTTGGGAGGATCCTCGCTTGCAAAGGCCATGTCTGAGCATGGTCAACGGGTTTTAGTTCTTGAACGTGAAACTAATTTTCGCGACCGTGTGCGCGGTGAGTTTATGACACCCTGGGGCGTTGCAGAAGCCCAGTCGCTCGGTATTTATGAACTCATTCGCGACAACTGTGGTATTGACGCCCCGGTATCACATCTTGGCTTTGGCCCGCGCGATCTCCCCAGCACAACCCCTCAGCAATTGCCGGGCTTAGGGTTTTCTCACCCCGAGATGCAGGAGGTGTTGCTCGAAGCCGCCAAAAGCGCCGGAGCAGAAGTCCATCGAGGTGTCACAGTAACAGGCATCAGAACCGGTCCTACTCCAGCAGTGACCTTCCAGGACGAAAATGGAGACGACCAGGAGGTTACTGGTAGATTTGTTGTAGCAGCTGATGGCAGAACCTCTTCAGCGCGCAAGTGGGCAGGTTTCGAAGTCAAAGAAGCGCCCCAGCCATTTTATTTTGCAGGTCTGTTGTTAAAAGGTGTAGCGGCTCCTGAAGATGAAGTCTATCTCCTGTTTCTGCCTCACCTCGGTGCGTGTACGGCGATGACGCCCATTGGCCGCGGTCGTTTTAGAACTTATGTTGCCTACGCCGACAATCAGGGAATGCGTCTGCAAGGGGAGCAAAACGTATTGCGGTTTCTTTCCGATGCGAAGCGAGCGGATCTGATCTCACAGTGCTTCAACAAGGCAGAAGCCATTGGGCCACTCGCCTCTTTTCGTTGTGGCGATTTTTGGGTTGAACATCCGTATAAGGATGGAGTTGCCTTGGTTGGCGACGCTGGTTCCACTAGTGATCCCGCCTTCGGCCAGGGTCTGGCAACGACGGTGCGCGATGCGCGAGTGTTACGGGATTGTTTATTAGCGAATGATGACTGGGATGCCGCTGGCCATGCGTTCGCCACTGAACACGATCGTGACTCGCAAGTGATTCGAAGAGTATCGCACTGGTTCAGGGCTCTGTTCCTGGAACAGGGCGTGGATGCGGATGCACGTCGAGCACGAGCGATGCCGCTCATCGCTCAGGACGAAACGAGGGTTCCAGACCATCTTTTTAGTGGTCCTAATTTGCCTGCCGATGATTCTGTAAGGAGAAGATTTTTTGGAGAAGAGTAGGAGTGGGAACAAGTAGATCGATGGGTTGGAGGGGCGGCCACGGAGTGCCGCCCCTACAACGTTAGGGCGGGTATTTGGGCGTGCTCGCGGTTGACGTGTTTGTAAAGAATGTCGCGTTGCTGTGGAGTGAAACCCGCTTCACGAATCAAGAACTGAAGCATGTTCTCGTCGGCTTCGTTATTTGCTCCGGCTGCCGAGACTACATTCTCCTCGATCATGATCGAGCCCATATCGTTCGCGCCAAACCGTAGCGCAACCTGGCCCAAGCGCAAACCCTGGGTGAGCCATGACGACTGGAAGTTCTCGACGTTATCCAAAAACAACCTGGATACAGCCAGCATCTTCAAGTAGTCAACACCCGTTGGTTCATCTTTAATCTTACGTCCAAGCGCCGTGTTTTCTCTCTGGAACGTCCACGGTATAAAGGCGGTGAAGCCCCCTGTTTCATCCTGAAGATCTCGAATTCGCTGCAGATGTCTGACTCGATGTTCAACACGGTCTCCGATACCAAACATCATCGTCGCCGTCGAACGTAGACCAACACGATGCACCGCGCGCATAACCGAAAGCCACTCATCAGT
>DASROI010000208.1:0-3100 GCA_035646955.1 Pyrinomonadaceae bacterium | reverse complement strand
CGATTCCTTTTATTTCAAAGTCTATTGAATGCAAGACGATGAGTTCCAATCAACTAATTGCCATTACGGGTTTCATGGGTTCCGGTAAGACCGAGATCGCGCGTGCGCTGGCAGCCGAGCTCGAGCTGCGGATGATCGATTTAGATGAAGTAATAACAATTCTCACGGGCCGAACGCCCGCCCAAATCATTCGCGAGGACGGCGAAACGGCATTTAGAAAAATTGAGAGTGATAAATTGGCACATATCCTGAAGACGGAAAACAAAGCGGTGATTGCTTTAGGCGGCGGAGCATGGATTGAAGACACGAATCGACTTCTTATTCGCGATGCTGCATGCGTATCGATCTTTCTTGACGTGCCTTTTGAGACTTGTTGGAGTCGAATTGAATCATCGATGGATGATCGGCCACTAGGTAAGACTAGACAAGAAGCGCGGGATCGTTTCGAAAAGCGAGGACCTATATACAAACTTGCCGACATCCGCGTTTCAGTGGACAAAGACCAGCCACCGACTGACATCGCCAAACGGGTTGCGTTGCAATTATCAGGCACTTACTGACGGGCCGAGGTCAGTAACGATTCGCGGTGGCGTCGGGTAAGTCCCCAGTTAACGAGAAGTCATATCAGCCTCGAGACTCACCCGACGCTACCGCTAATCGGTACTGACCGCATCCGGGGCCGCGACGCCTAACTTAAAAACAACGGCCGTCCACGGGAAGTTGGACGGCCGTTGCTGCGCGGGGAGAGAGACCTGGCGAATCAGAATTTGAACTTCAAGGCAAATTGCATTTGCCGTGAAGAACCCGAATCACCCGTTGGGAAACGCGTATTTGTAATCACCCCAAAAGCAGTACTTCCGACTTGCGCAGTTCGCCCAGGCTGCCCAAAGTTGGCGTGATTGAACACATCGAACACCTCCCAGCGAAATTCAAGTACTTTGTTTTCGCCGAAGGTCGTTCGCTTTATCACTGACACATCAGTGTTATTAAACGTTGGACCGATGATCACATTACGCCCCATGCTGCCGAAGTGATAGATAGTTTTTCCGTTGATTACGCTGACCGGAAGAACAACTGTCGATCCTGCCGGACAAGAACCACCTGGCCGTGGATCACACACCAGGTTTGCGAAGTACTGCACACCGATCCCCGTGGCCGCTGCCGTTGGAGAAATAGTAACCTCTCCATTTATGTCAGGCCTGAGGGTCGCGAGTCCCGTTAGCGAGTTGGCGCTTGCTGCAGGGATGGCACCAATTGCACCCACGTTCCCAGCGAGCAGGGTTACTGGATTACCACTCTGTGATTGGGTGATTAACGACAATTGCCAACCCTCTTTCAATTGATTACCACTGAATGGCAGTTCGTATAGACCACTCACCACAAACCGGTGCCGCGCGTCGAAATCGGAAAGTCCGCGATCACCGTGAAGGTCGTAGCTGTCCTGAAGCGTTACGCCTTGCGAACTTTGCGAGTTGTAATCGATCGACTTCGAGAACGTGTAAGAAGTGTTGAATTGAAGTCCCTTGGCCAGGCGTTTCGTTGCGGTCACCCAGAGTGCGTTGTAACTGGAATTGCCGGTACCTTCCCTGAACGTGATGTTCAGCATTGGAACCCCGGCCGCAATCGGGCTATTCGCTGAAACTGTCGGAAAGGGTCTGACGGCCACCAGCGCTGAGTTGAGAAATGTTTGATTAAGATTTCGACTCAAACGCAGGTGCGTTCCCTTTGATCCGAAATACCCAACCGTTACTGCCAGGCCGTTCGCTACCTCCCGCTGAAAGTTCAAATTCCACGACTGAACGTAGGCATTGTCGAACTCCGGATCGGATGAACTGGGCGAAACAGTTGAGCCAGGTACCGCGGCCAACTTGGAAAGTTGAGTGGTGGTATTTGCCGGCAAAGCGATTGTCGTAGCAAAGGGTGGATTAGATCCGTTAGGGGTCACAAGATTGGTCACAGGTTGATCTGCCAATATTGCGTAGGCACCCCGAATCGAGGTCTTTCCGTCTTTAAATGGATCCCAGGCAAACCCGAGCCTTGGCTGGAGATTCTTTGAATTTGTATGGTAGACGGGCGCAATTCCATTGTTTACCCGCACCAGCGAATTGCTTTCAGGAACAAAGACAACAAATCGGTCATAACGTTCCGTCGGAGACATCAGCCAGTCATAACGGAATCCAAGTTCGAGGGTCAGATTGGATCGAATCTTGTAGTTGTCCTGAGCGAAGAGGCCCAGTGCGCCCTGTGAAATCGCAGTCGATATATCCGAACCCTGACCAATAGATGTGCCGCCGAGAGTTACGGTGAAGGTGTTGGCGGTACCCTGCAGAAACGAGTTCAAGTTTGCGAAGCCGTAAGAACCCGTGTCTTTGTTTGTATTGTTATTGAGAAATCGCCGCCACTCTGCCCCAAACTTCAGCGAATGATTGCCGCGCAGGTAGTTGAGAGTGTCGGATAACACAAACGTTGTATCAGAACGTCCCTGCGGAAAGTTTGCAGGACCTCCGAAGTTCAGGTTCGCTCCTGTGACATTCATCTGAGGCAAGCCGATCGCCTCTGTCACACCATTCTGGATTCCGAAGTCGAGCGGATTCAACTTAGCATTTGGACTAAACAGAATGTGAATGCGATTGAAGCCGAACCGGGCCTCGTTCACGACTGCCGAGCTGAACGTGTGAGTTTCATTTAAAGTAAATATTTGGCGACGTGAACTGCGAGTATCACCAAAGCCAGGAAGAGTGTTGAGCTGAAGTATGGGCTCACCACGCTGATCGCGTTGAATCGCGTAGTAACCGTGGAGACGATCGTTGACTCCAATGTTGTGATTGATGTCCAGGGTCCATTGATCGATATCGACGGGTGCCGTGGCTGCGCCTGCAAAGCCGTTAGTCCCAACGTTTGCTCGCGGAATGAAGGGCAACAGTTTGAGGATTACGGGATCGGTAACGGCGGCTCGTTGCGCTTCAGTTGGGACGGTTACACCAGAAATCGTCAATCCTTGCCGCTGACGTGTTCCTTCATAACTGAAGAAGAAGAACGTCTTATTTTTTCCTTCGTATCCAAAAATCGGCCCACCTTCGCCAAAGTGTGGGAAATTTAC
>DASROI010000207.1:0-12339 GCA_035646955.1 Pyrinomonadaceae bacterium | reverse complement strand
ACGATCCACACGCTGCCGCGATGTGGATTGGAAGAGCTCGAGGATAAATGCCCTTGTTGGTAGAAAGGACTTGAAAGATCCACACGCTGCCGCGATGTGGGATTTCAACCCAGATCTCAAAACAAAGCACCAAGTACAAGGCTCAAAATACTACTGATCTTCGCGGTCGCGCGCGGTATATTTTTCTTGACAGACCTCACTCAATCACTTAGAGTTTCGCCCACTCCCGACTAACAAATAATCTGCCCAGTTCAATTGGATTTTCTTTCGCAGAGACGATTATCCTCGACGATTGTTCCCTGCTCTCTCACAACTAAGGAATTAACTCTTAGTGCACTTTCAGCCGTGAGAGACCCATCACTCTAGTCAACCCCCCGGGACTCGAGCTGTCCGCTTTTCGAATTCACTTCAAGCAGGGTTTTACCTGGCGCAGAACCTCGCATTTTGCCGACGGGTGAAGTGTGCGTTCTGCTAGCGAACCTCGCGCACAGCTCCTAGGAGGTGAAAATCACATGAGGAAAGTCTTGCAGCTCTTAACTATACCTCTGTTTGCGGTTGCCCTCGTTTTACCCTTCAGCATTCCGCAAGCAGTGGAAAGTCAGGCGGCCACCGAAGCACTCACTACTGACATGGACGCCAAAACCGATGACCTCTTCAATAACTTCGGCGCACGCGGCACCCCAATCGATGAATGCGTCGCCGAACCACAACCGCCAACCGCCCGAGGAAATGGACGATTCGAAGATAATAAATTCATCTTCAGCGAACGCGAAACGACAGATGATGGCCTCGGACCAACCTACAACGACGTTGGTTGTGTTGAGTGCCATCAATCGGTTGATGTTGGAGCGTTCAGCCAGGCGATGGAATTCAGGGCCGGGCATGTCACGAACGGAAGTTTTGTTGACGCTCCGGGCGGCCAACTTATCCACGCTCGAGGTACCGACTCTGATGTCGTCGAACACATTTCGACCGCGGAAACCGTCAAAGCGTTTCGCATAACCCTCAGTACTCTCGGCGATGGTTTCGTCGAGTGTCTCTCCAACACTGCGCTGCAAAACAACGTGGCGAACCAGCCGTTGGGCCAACGCGGAACGTTAACAACTGTTCCTGTCGTTGAGGCTAATAATCAACTCCGAATCGGCAGGTTCGGTTGGAAGGCTCAACAAGCCAGTCTCTTGTCATTCTCAGGCGATGCTTATCTTAACGAGATGGGTATCACCAATAAGTTTGACGGCTTCGCTGGCAGAAGCTCTTCCAATGCAGCTGCTGGAACAAGCGAGAATCCAGCAAGCACAGCCGAAGGTGTTATCAACGTCACCTTCCCTTCAGCGTTCGACCCTGTTGCTGATCCGGAAGACGATGGTGGTGATGTCATGGCGTTCGCCGACTTCATGGCCGCTACTCGTGCACCCGGACGGCAGAACCCCATTCCTGCAGCAGCTACGCGCGGCGATTCATTGTTCAACGCAGTCGGTTGTGCCGTTTGTCACACGAGGACATTCGTCACTGCTGCCCCAGGCACTTTGATCAATGGCGGCGCCTTCGCAGTTCCTGCAGCGTTAGGCAACAAGATCATTCACCCCTTCAGCGATTTTGCCTTGCACAACATTGGTACCGGCGACGGCATTGTTCAGAACGCCGGTCAAAGTTCAGCAAACCAAATTCGTACTGCACCCCTCTGGGGCATTCGAGCGCGCAATCGTTTGATGCACGAGGGTCTGAACATCACAATCTTCGATTCGATTCAAATGCATGCTGGTCAAGCGACGTCGGCGCGAAACGCGTTCAACTCGCTTTCGGCTGCACAAAGAAACGATCTGATTGCATTTGTTTTGTCGCTATGAGCAATCGATAGCGATCTGTTTGGAGCTCGCCGGACGAATTCAATCCGGCGAGCTTCCGTTCCCGCCGAAATCGACGCTGCGTTACTCAGCGTCTCAGCGGCTCTGCGTTGAAGGATTTAAGAACCGTAAAGAGCAAGGTCGCAGAGAACTAAATAATGGCACCGGAGTTCCAGATCATGGTGAGGCAAAGATCACTTCCAACGCTTGCTTGTCTTTTTCTCTTCGTAGCGACTGCATTTACCGTTCTCTGCGCGTCTATCGCTTGCAAGAATGCAACGCGGACCGCTGTCGAGGCACCACCTTCTTATCAACCAACTTCTGAAGCTCCCCAGTTGAAGTTGCCGGAAGTTTCTGCCCCCAAGATCGCGGAGGTTAAAGATGCTGTTAACAGAGTCTTTAAAGACATAGCTGTAATCGACCAACAACAAAACCCGAATTTCATTTCCGGTGATTTCAATGGAGATGCGTCGCGCGATCTGGCTGTAATAATCAAACCCGCTAATGGCAAGCTTTCTGAAATGAATGAGGAACTTCAGCCCTGGCTGTTGCGCGATCCGCTTGCGCCTCAATTCAATCACCGGGTGCGACCGCAAATAGCTTCAGATGAAGTATTACTTGCCGTGATCCACGGTTATGGACCAAACGACTGGCGCGACCCCGACGCGACACAAACCTTCTTACTCAAGAACGTTGCCGGTTCAGGATTGGAAGTACGGACACCGCAGGATTTCGTAGCTGCTAATACTGGACGAAAGTTGCCGAGACCTCGCGGAGATTTGATCTCCGAAGTTGTAAGCGGCACCGCAGGCTATCTTTATTTTTCCGGATCAACCTATTCCTGGTACGACCCAAAGACTTTTAAGGGTGAAGAGCACCCCGGAATGGTCCATGGCTTCAGACCGCTACGCAAGTAAGACTTCTGGAGGCGACCCGATGATTACAAAACACGTTTGGATAGCTCTCTTATTCGCAATCTTGAGTCTCCCTTCATCAGCGCAGGCTCAAAACCACGATACAAAGGCTGGACCGAGTGTCGATCTCATTTCTGCCGATGAACTCAAAGCAAAAGTCGATCGCAACGAACAATTAGTGATCCTGGATGTGCGTTCGGCCGAGAGTTATGCAAACAGCGACCGGAAAATAAAAGGAGCAATTCACGTCAAGGTTCGACGACTCGAACACCGCCTAAACTTTCCGCCGCTCAAAGACACGCCGCGCGATCGTGAAGTGATTACCTACTGCGCCTGTCCATCCGAGGAAGCGAGTATTGCGGCCGCGCAGATACTGAAAGGTAATGGGTTTAAACGAGTTCGAGCTCTCAAGGGTGGCTGGCAGGAGTGGTTAAAAATTAACGGCGCCGTCGAACCCCGCCCCAGGAGCTAACCTTGGAGTGCAATGGCCCGGCATCGCTTTGTTATTACCGGGCCTCGACAAGCAGCGCAGAATAAGCAAGCGTCCCATATTACAGAGCGCCGCCGGGCTGGCGCACTCCAAAGTGCGTTTCGGTTCAAACTCCAATACAATGAACGCAACTCTATTGGAGGATGACTCGCTATACTCGAGGTCAACAAACTTGGATGTGTCCGCGGCGATCGTAGGATTTTTACCGACCTGTCATTTTCGTTTTCGGCAGGTACGTTTGTAAGCCTGACTGGTCCAAACGGCAGTGGCAAGACAAGTCTCTTACGAATTCTCTGTGGCCTGCTGACTCCTGTCGAGGGCGAAGTGCGCTGGCGCGGAGAACGCATTAACACTCTCGGAGACGAATACTTCTCCGACGTGACTTATCTTGGACATCGAAACGGGGTTAAAGATGAGTTGAGTGGTATCGAAAATTTGAGGATCTCGTGCGGTCTTAACGGGCTCAGTCTCAGTAACGACGAAGCTCGAACACTAATGGATAGAGTGGGACTCTCGGACCGCGATTCAGTGCCGACCAGACTTTTATCCGAGGGACAACGTCGACGAGTTGCCCTTGCCCGGTTGGCCGCCGGCAGAACTACTCTCTGGCTACTTGATGAAATAACCACATCCTTAGATCGTAAGGCGGTTGGCCTGGTTAGATCTTTGATACAGGAACACTTGTCGAACGGCGGTATTGCTATTGCCGCGACTCACCAGGATTTAGAACTGACAACAGGAAATATCCAGCGCCTCGAACTCGCAACGTGAACGAACCATCGAGCTTATCAATGCTGCGCTGGATCGTGTGGCGCGATCTACTCCTGGCGTGGCGCCGGCGCACCGACATACTCTCGACCATCTTCTTTTTTGTGATAGTGGTTAGTCTGTTTCCCCTGGGAGTTGGACCGGAAGCCCAATTGTTAAAAGCTATCGCACCTGGGGTTGTGTGGGTCGCAGCCTTACTTGCTTCGATGTTGTCTCTTAGCAGGCTATTTGCGAACGACTACCAGGATGGGACGCTCGAACAGATGCTCATGACTCCGCAGCCAGTCTATTTAGTTGTGTTGGGAAAAGCCCTGGCTCAGTGGGTCGTGGCTGAGGTCCCCCTGGTCGTGGCGGCCCCGTTCCTGGGTGGACAGTTTGGACTGTCAGCAGATACGGTCATCGTACTGGTAATAAGTTTGTTACTCGGCACCCCAATTCTTTGCCTGGTTGGATCGATCGGCGCGGCTCTTACGCTTGGATTACGCAGCGGCAGTGTGTTGGTGGCAATTCTTGTTTTGCCGTTGTACATTCCGGCATTGATTTTCGGGGCAGGCGCAGTTGATGCGAGCATTATGGGTATCAGCCCCAATCCGCATCTTTATTTACTGGGCGCGCTGCTGATTTTGTCGCTAATTTTTGCGCCGTGGGCGACTGCAGCCGCGCTGCGAATATCATTGGAGTAATTTTCACTTCTCGTGGAGTGAAGCCTACTATAAAGTGCCGGCGATCACTGACGGGAGATACATTAATCGTTCAAGATTGTGAAACCTGGTAGATCACGGAACTAATGAGCGGAGAATGGCTCAACGAAGCGAGTTTAAACCGTTCAGTTTTCGGAACATGAAAAGTTAATCGAAAGACGTAGAAACATGAATCTTTACAAGTACGCCGCTCCGGTAAACTTTTACCCTCTCGCAGGTAAGTTGATTCCCTGGTTTGCTATACCCGCGGCTATTCTCTTTGCAGCGGGGTTGTACGTCGGATTTTTCGTCGCTCCCACCGACTTTCAGCAGGGTGATGCTTATCGAATAATGTTTATCCACGTACCGGCCGCATGGATGGGCATGTTTCTTTATGTATTGCTCGCGTTCTATGCCGCAATTGGATGGGCTTTTAACGCCAGGTTGGCTTCGATGATGGCCTCGTCAATCGCCACCACAGGTGCGATGTTCACCTTCCTATCTCTGGTAACCGGCGCTTTATGGGGTAAACCGACGTGGGGTACGTGGTGGGTTTGGGACGCCAGGATGACCTCGACGCTGATTTTACTGTTTCTTTACGCCGGGTTTATCTCACTCCAAGCATCAATCGACGATCCCCGGAGAGCCGATCGGGCTGGCGCTGTTCTAGCAATCGTCGGAGTAATAAACGTTCCGATCATTTACTTTTCAGTACAGTGGTGGAATACACTACATCAGGGTGCGACCATAAGAATCCTGGGTAAGCCAAGTATTGCTCCGCCGATGCTTGCCGCAATGCTCATCATGTTAGCGGCTTGCTGGCTTTACTCAGTCGCCGTTGTGCTAATCCGGCTTCGCTGCATTATTCTCGAAAGAGAACAAAATGCCGCGCATCTCGCGGAGGTGCCAGTCTAATGAGTCTTTCAGAGTTTCTCTCAATGGGCGGCTATGGATTCTACGTTTGGGGCTCGTATCTGGTCTCGCTTATCGCATTCGCGGCCGAGTTGGTTAGCTTAAGTCGCCGGAAGAAAGCTCTGGCGCCGCAACCGAAACACAAACCCGTAATTCGAGGTAGTATTACAAATGAAACGACGTCATAAGCGCATCGCCTTCATTATTGTCGGACTGGCCGGCTTGAGTGCAGCCGCATTCCTGGTTGCGAGCGCGTTCCGAAATAATCTCGTCTTCTTTTTTAGTCCGACTCAAGTCGCAGCAAAAGAAGCACCGATCAATCGCACATTTCGAGTCGGCGGCCTGGTTGAGAAAGGAACAGTCCAACGGGACGGCGACGGCTTAACTGTTCGCTTCACTGTCACTGACACTGCAGCAAGCATTCCAGTCGTTTATAAAGGAATACTTCCCGACTTATTTAAAGAAGGGCGTGGCTGTGTCGCGCAGGGGAAAATCGGAGAGGACGGGGTCTTCCACGCTGACCAGGTTTTAGCTAAGCACGATGAAAACTACATGCCCCCGGAAGCAGGCCAGGCAATAGATAAAGCGAAGCAAGCTCAAGAGGCCGCTAAAACAGTAGTTGAAAATTAACAAATAATGATTCCAGAAGTTGGTCAGTTTGCTTTAATCCTTGCACTGCTACTCGCGATTGTTCAGGCGAGCCTTCCCTTGATTGGAGCGTCTAACGGTAATCGAACGTGGATTGCCCTGGCTGCGCCAACTGGTCAAGCTCAATTCATCTTTGTGGCAATCGCTTTTGGTTGTTTGGCCTACTCATTTATAACCAACGACTTCTCCGTCTTAAACGTAGCGACGAATTCAAACTCACAACTGCCACTTCATTATCGACTGGCCGCAACGTGGGGTTCGCATGAAGGGTCACTGCTTCTCTGGACCCTGATGCTTGCACTCTGGACCGTTGCAGTGTCGCTTTTTAGCAAGCACTTGCCTGAGGAGATGGTGGCACGTGTATTGAGTGTGATGGGAATCGTCAGCGTCGGCTTTTTGTTGTTCATGTTATTGACTTCAAATCCATTCGCGCGACTATTCCCTGTTCCACCTGATGGCCGAGATCTCAATCCTCTCTTACAAGATCCCGCTATGGTCGCGCATCCGCCCATGCTCTACATGGGTTACGTAGGATTTTCCGTTGCATTTGCTTTCGCAATTTCTGCGTTGATTGGCGGACGGTTGGACGCGACCTGGGCCAGGTGGTCTCGACCATGGACCACTGTCGCTTGGATGTTTTTGACTTGCGGTATCGCGCTCGGAAGTTTCTGGGCTTATTACGAACTTGGCTGGGGTGGTTGGTGGTTCTGGGATCCAGTCGAGAATGCTTCGTTTATGCCATGGCTGGTCGGTACGGCCTTGATTCATTCGCTCGCGGTAACCGAGAAGCGAGGCGGTTTCAAAAGTTGGACCGTACTACTCGCTATCGCGGCGTTCTCCTTGAGCTTGCTCGGAACATTTCTCGTTCGTTCGGGTGTGCTTACTTCGGTTCATGCATTCGCTACCGATCCAAAACGCGGTATTTTTATCCTCGCGTTTTTAGTGATCGTGATTGGCGGTTCGCTACTCCTCTATGCCTGGCGCGCAAAACAAGTCGGGATCGGCGGCAAGTTCGACCTTATTTCTAGAGAATCATTTCTCCTATCTAATAATGTGCTGCTGACTGTTGCCGCCGGATCGGTTTTGCTCGGCACCTTGTATCCGCTGATAGTCGATGCACTTGGAATGGGCAAACTTTCAGTAGGCCCACCATACTTCAATGCCGTCTTCGTCCCGCTGATGGCGCCCGCGATGTTCCTGATGGGAGTTGGTCCAATCGCCCGTTGGAAGAAGGCCACCCTTCCAGACATTATTACTCGGTTGCGTTGGGCGTTTGTTATCAGCGTCATAAGCGCGATCGTGTTGCCGTTCGTTTTCGGCCAATGGAAACCCCTGGTCAGTCTTGGACTTTTGCTGGCTGTCTGGATCGTCGCAACCGTCTTCGCAAATCTGTGGGAACGAGTGCGGGTGACGACCGGCCAGGTAACAACTTTTCAAAAACTAAAGGCCCAAACACGCAGCTACTACGGGATGCAGGTCGCGCACCTTGGAGTTGCGGCCTTCGTAGTCGGCGTTACGATCGTTACCGGTTACCAGCTGGAACAGGATGTACGCATGGAAGTCGGCGATACAGTTAAGGCCGCGGGATATGAGTTCAAGTTCAACGGTGTAAGTGACGTGACCGGTCCAAACTATCGCGCGGCGCGTGCTGAAATCATCGTCAATCGCAACGGCGCCGAAGTTGAACGGATGTACCCTGAGAAGCGTAGTTACACGGCCAGTGGCAACGTCATGACTGAGACTGCGATTGATAGTGGTGTCTTCCGTGACTTGTACATCTCACTCGGCGAGCCGGTGGCCGGCGGAGCGTGGAGTGTGCGTGTCTACTACAAGCCATTTGTCGGTTGGATTTGGGGCGGCGCAGTTTTGATGGCGATAGGAGGCGGAATCGCGCTGAGCGATCGCCGCTACGCACTCGCCGCTCGCAAACAACAGCAGTTGGCTGAACCTAAAGGTGAAAAGGTCCCAGCACTTGCGGCAGCATCAGTTGAGGCTGAGTCTTAATATGCTTCGTTACTTGTTGCCACTTGGCATCTTCATCGTTCTCGTTGTCTTCCTGGCAATTGGCCTGGGCCGCGATCCCCACGAGGTTCCCTCGCCATTGATTAACAAGGCGGCTCCCACTTTTCGCTTGCCGCAGTTGAAAGATCCAAGCAAAACATTCTCGGCAGAGGAAATGCGAGGCAAGGTTTGGATTCTTAACGTTTGGGCTTCGTGGTGTATATCTTGCCGGGACGAACATCCTCTGTTGATTGAGTACGCTAAATCTGGCGCGGTGCCCATTTACGGATTGAATTACAAAGACCAACGAGATAATGCTCTCCAGTGGCTCTCCGAACTCGGTGATCCATACGTGCTAAGCGCGGCTGACGAAGACGGGCGAGTCGCAATTGACTATGGGGTGTACGGCGCTCCAGAGACTTACCTGATTGACAAGAATGGCACTATTCGCTTCAAACAGGTGGGAGCCGTGACGCCCGATGTATGGGAGAAGACAATTCTGCCACTGGCCCAGGAACTAAATAGAGGAACGAAATAAATGCCACGACTTATCGGCTTAGTTTTTCTGGTCCTCGTGGTTTTTGGCCCGGCACTGGGCAAAGACGCCCAGCCGCTCGCAAACGATCCCGCCCTCGAGAAGCGGCTAAATAATCTGTCCAAAGAGCTCCGGTGTCTCGTTTGTCAAAATGAAACTCTGGCTGACTCACAAGCCGATCTGGCCGAGGATTTACGTCGAGAGATTCGAGAACAAATGCAAGCGGGCAAGAGCGATCAGGAGATCATCAATTTTCTGACTCAGCGTTACGGCCAATTCATTCTCTATCGCCCACAAGTGACGCCAACTACTTACCTGCTGTGGTTTGGTCCTTTCGTCCTGCTGCTTGCGGGTCTCGTGATCCTTTTTAAATATATCAAGCAACGACGCGATCTAATTGAGGAGCAACCATTGACCGTGGACCAACGCAAGATGGCCGAGGACTTATTGGGTTCTGACTCAGGAAAGGAATCGGCATGATACTTTTCTGGGTTGTTTGTACGGTGCTCTTAATCATCGCGCTCGCGTTTGTTTTGCCTACCGCACTACAACGCTCATCCGACAAGCTTGAGAAGTCTGAGGATGAACGTAAACAAGCGAACGTCGCTATCTACCGAGATCAGTTAAGTGAACTTAAAACAGATCTCGAGAACGGCATTGTGAGTAAGGAACAGTTTGCTGTTGATCGCGATGAGATCGAGCGACGCTTGTTAGAAGACGCCAATCAACCTGCCGCTAAGAAGCAATCAATCGTGAAGGCGCCGAGCTCAACCACCGCTTACTTGCTCGCCATTGGCATACCCTGTTTGGCCGTTGCTCTCTATCTCAAGATTGGTGAGCCAAAAAGTATTTCTGGCCAGGTTAATCCGCGGCCGCCGGCTCCAATGTCGAACATGACAGAGGGTGGAGGACGGTCCCAGGAACAAATTGAAGCGAACGTTGCGGCACTTGCCAAACGGTTGCAGACCAATCCTTCGGATCTTGCCGGATGGACCATGTTGGCGCGCTCATACAACTCGATGCAGCGTTATGGAGAAGCAGCCGGGGCTTATGCAAAGGCGACCGAGTTGTCACCGAAAGACGCTGACCTTTGGGCTGAGTATGCAATGGCTTCAGCCATGGCCAATGGGCGTGAACTTCAAGGTAAGCCGACCGAGTTGGTTAACCAGGCATTGAAGGTCGATCCAAAGAATGCAAAGGCGCTGCAACTCGCTGGGACTGCGGCGTTCCAAGCCAAGGATTACAAAAAGGCTGTCGCCTACTGGGAACAAGTCCTGAGTCAGGTTCCGGCAGACTCTGAAGTAGCTCAAGCTATCAAAGACCGTATCAGCGAAGCTAAAACACAAGGTAACCTTAAATAAGCGGAACTCATGTCCAGAGAAAATCTACTCTTTGCAATCATTGGTATTCTGTTCGGCTTCATCGTCGGCTTTATATTTGCCAGCACTATGGCCCAGAAGAATGCGATCGCGCCGTCTAGTGCAAACACTCAAGCGATGCCTGCCGACCATCCACCCGTCGGTGGTCCAAATGCTGGAGGCGGCGATCCGCAGGCGGTTCGGGCGGAGGTCGCAGCCTCGCTGGAAAAGGCCAAGAGCGAGCCGAACAACTTTGAAGCTCAACTAAAGGCGGCGGAACTCTACTACCAGATTCAGCGCTACGATCAGGCGATTGAGTTCCTACTCAAAGCGAACCAGTTGCAGCCGACTGATTACCGAACTGTCGTTATTCTCGGAATGGTCAACCTGGACGCTGGTCACTTTGAGACTGCCGAGAAGTGGTATCGTGCAGCGATGAAGATGAAAGACGACGACACAATGGTACTCGCGGGCTTAAGCGAAGCGACGCTGCAAAAAGGTGACGCTAAAGCGGCCGAAGAGGCTATCGCCAAACTCGAGAAAGTAGATCCCACCAGCCAGGACTTGCCACGTTTCCGCGACAAGCTCGCCACCCTAAAGTCCGGGAAATAACCTTGGAGTGCGGCGGCCCCGGCGCCGCTTTGCTACATCGACCTTTTTCAACTCCAGAGCACAAAATTACTCAGCCACATGTTTCCTTTGAAGCTCTGTAGCTGGAATCCCGAGGCGTGAAGATCCCGCTATAACAAAGCGACGCCGGGCCGCCGCACTCCAAGGTTAGGGAGCGATCGACATTCGTAAGACGTTCACGAGCATGATCCGGTCAATCTTCCCGTCTTTACCGGTTACGACCACCTGACCATTTTCGACGGTAACCCTTCTCACGGTACTCATCGATCGATTGATCAATGTTCCATCGTTAGTTTCAATAATCAACCGTGGTCCAATTTCAGGTTCAGGCTCAGGTGGTGGTTTAGGAGTCCGCGTCGTTGTAGTTCTTCTCGCTGAGTTGCGTGGAGTTGACTTTGGTTTAGGCGGAACTGCAGTAGTTTCAGTTTCACCTTCAGGCTTTGGTGTTTCTTCAACTTGAGCAGTCTCTGCGGGTTTTGGTGCCGGGGTTCGGCGGGGCGCGGGACGACGTCCTCTGGAAGATCGAGGAGGTGGCGTTGATTTCGCGGGCTTCGCTGCTGCCGTTTTTTCTTTATCTGTTGCCGTAGGAGTTTCTACCGGCGTCGCCTCAGGAGATGGCTCAGGCGTAGGCGATGAGCTTGCGACTTCAACCGGAGGTTCAGGCTCGTTGATGCGTGCACCAACTGAAGAAACTCGCTTGGTGCGGCGGCCATCACGAGTGAAGCCGGGTGTGGGTGTGTCGACCGGAGTTTCGGTTTCGGCTATGTCCGGACCACCAACGATTGGTTCGAACGAACCGCTAAAGGAGATTGTATAGGTTCCGTCGTCATCATTCGGACTGCGAGCCTCAACTCGTAAAACCAGATCTTCGCGTTTGCGTAAATAGATTCCTTTAGTAACTACGCCCGCACTCTCCGCGTAAAGAGTTAACTTCAAGAGAGGTCTGAGTGTGCCGGCAGTGAATATATCGATATCTCCATTCAAGTTTGAACTCTTAACGGTTATGACCAGGTCGCCCGGTGTCCCGGTAAAGGCGAAGTAATGATCGGTGAGTCGAGAGTCGCCGAGATCTCTCGGAGCAATTCGTCCCGTCAACTGATTACTTCGAACTGGCGCGGGTATCGCAGGGTCGAGAGATTGTGCCTGAATCAAACCCACAAAAAGGAATAGAGACAGACTGCAGATGAATCGGGGCAATAATGTGCTGAATTTAAAGCTAAAACTCATTTTTTGGACCCGGAGGAGTTGCGCAGAAACGCAGAATCTTCAAACAAAACCTTTCGCCAAGGATAACAGATTTGCAGTGGCGTGTCGTAACACGAAAGAAATCGATTCGTGTCTCGTTACAGTACCGCGAGCGCAGCGACCGGATGGTGCGCTCAACGAGTTGTTCACCAGAATCCGAGAGCAGAATTGAGCGCACCATCTGGTCGCTGCGCTCAACGAGTTGTTCACCAGAATCCGAGAGTAGAGTTGAGCGCACCATCCGGTCGCTGCGCTCAACGACTTGTCCACCAGAATCCGAGAGCAGAATTGAGCGCAGCGACCGGATGGTGCGC
>DASROI010000206.1:0-4462 GCA_035646955.1 Pyrinomonadaceae bacterium | reverse complement strand
GCCTTAGTTGTGACAGGCTTGGGGTGGTCGTCTGGTTAAGTCCTTTATTCGCAAAGCTTAAATTTTTGACTGGTGCCGAAGGGGGGACTCGAACCCCCACGAGTTACCTCACACGCCCCTCAAACGTGCGCGTCTGCCAGTTCCGCCACTTCGGCAAGGCCGGGGCATTATAGCCATTAGGCTCGAAATCGCGAAATACACTCAACGTCGGTAAGTCCTAACTTGTCTTACGCTGTGAAACAAACAATCGATGTTTTTTACGCAAGGACATTCAGCGGGCAGTAGGCCTATGCGAGACGGTCAGTACCGAAGCGCGGTAGCGTCGGGTGAGTCTCAAAATGCAGACAACTGCTTTATCCTCGAGACTCACCCGACGGTACCGCAAATCGGTACTGACCGTCTCGCAACATGATCGTTTGGTTGCGGCGAGAATCCAACGCCAGCAGTGGTCTTCCCTGCGCTGTTTGACCCAAGAAAGCCATACACTCCTGCGGCTGGTACCAACGGGTCTAGGTGGTCCACCGCCAGTTTCGCTCCGAATTGTTGCGTGAGCTCACGCGTTTCGATGAGGTAGTCGTCCATTATTTGCTCCGGAGAGTAGACGACCGAGGGCGATTTTCATTAACGCGTGATCGGAGATGCTCTGGGAAACGCGAGGACCTGGTTACAGATTACTGTAACCAGGTCCTTTTCTATTTTGAGCTGCTTCTACTTACTTGGGGCAGGTGATGGCGCCGTCGCCGGAGCAGTCGATGATGCTGGCGAAGCTTGTTGAGTTGGCGCCGGAGTAGGTGTCGCCGCGGGTGCACTTTCCGGAGTCGACTGAAGGACTGAACGCGAACCGTTAAGTGAAGGCAGCGCCAGGATCAGGGCAATCAACATAAATGCAGCTGCAGCGCCGATTGTGATCTTCGCAAGTAAACTAGCGGTACCTCTTGGACCAAAAGCCGTACTCGACAAGCTGCTCGAAAAGAGCGCTCCAGCATCGGCTTTACCAGGCTGAAGCAGAATCACGACAATCAATACAAAACAGGCCAGAATAAATAAGCCGTATAGAAGATAGGTGAACAAATTTGACTCCTAAAAGGGGGTTGGAATTGGTCTTTGGTCTTGCGCTTAATTCTAACTAGCAACATCAATGATCCGTAAAGCACCAGATCAAAGTACAAACGTCAAAGTACAAAGACCTAAGACCCAACATCAAAACCCAACCATCATCGCTTAAAATTAACAATCTCGGCGAAGCTTTCGGCCTTCAGACTAGCTCCTCCAACGAGGGAGCCATCAATATCGCCTTGTCCCATCAGTCCGGCTATGTTGTCCGGCTTGACTGAGCCACCATAAAGAACTCTGACGGATGCGGCTGCTTCTGTGGAATGCCTATCCGCGAAAACGCGCCGGATAAACGCGTGCATTTCCTGCGCTTGTTCCGGCGTCGCTGTACGTCCCGTGCCAATCGCCCAAACGGGCTCGTAGGCGAGGATAATACGGTCGAGATCAGAGGCTGTCAACTCAACCAAACCGCCGGTTACTTGGTTTCCTACAACATTTTGCGCATTTCCCTGATCCCTTTGTTCGAGACTCTCACCGACGCATACGATGGCTGTTAACCCCGCTGCCAGAGCCGCTTTCGTCTTTTGATTAACTGTTTTGTCAGTCTCTCCGTAAAACTGTCGCCGCTCGGAATGACCGATGATTACGTAGCGAGCGCCGACATCACGCAACATGAACGGCGCAATCTCTCCGGTATGCGCGCCTTCTTCATTCTGGGTAGCACAATCCTGGCCAGCGACATGGATATTCGAGCCTTCTAGTCGATCAGCAACTGTTTTGAGCGCGGTAAAGACGGGGGCTATCACCACCTCGCAATGGTTTGCATTGGCAACTAACGGTTTAAGTGAAAGCGCGGTGTCGACTGCCTCACCGAGCGTCTTATACATTTTCCAATTTCCAGCGATTACAGGTTTGCGCATATTAGATTTGGTCTTTGATCTTAGGTCTTTGATCTTGGCTAGCCGCTTTGCATTAAAACTCGGATTTGGCTGAACCGCGAGCCACCCGTACAGTACCGCGAGCGAAGCGACCGGATGCAAAACTCAAGCTTCCGCTATTACTTGTCACGATATCTTAGTTGAGTGTTGCATCCGGTCGCTCGCTCGCGGTAGCGCACTGTTCGACTCTTTACTCTTGAACGCTGGATCGGTTAAGCCTCACTCAGGGCTGAGACCCCCGGCAACTCATCGCCGGCGAGAAATTCGAGCGTTGCGCCGCCGCCCGTTGAGATATGAGTTATGCGGTCGGCGACACCGGCCCGCGTTATCGCAGCAACTGAATCACCGCCACCGACGATCACTGTTGCGCCACTGTCGGCTGCCTTCGCAACCGCTTCCGCAATACCTATCGTGCCCTCGTCAAATGGTGGCTCTTCAAAAACTCCCATTGGGCCATTCCAAATGATCGTCCTGGCATCGTTAAGAGCGTTCGCGAAGTGACTCACGGTCTCGACACCAATGTCCATTCCCACAAGGCCGATATTTGTAAACTCGATTGGAATAGTTTTGGCGACTATCTTGTCGCCTTTAATTGGCTCATAACTGTCGACAACCTGATGATCGGTTGGTAACAGAAAGGCTATTCCCTTCTCTTCAGCACGTCGTTTGATCTCAAGCGCGGTTTGTAACATGTTGTCTTCGACAAGTGACTTACCGACGGTGAACCCTTCCGCCTTCAGAAACGTGTAAGCCATCGCTCCACCGATGAGGATCTTGTCGACGCCACGATCAATCAGAGCGTTAATCACCGGGATCTTGTCCGAGACTTTTGCACCTCCAAGTATTGAAACGAACGGATGCTCGGGCTTGTTGATGACCTTGCCCAGATACTCGAGTTCCTTTTCCATCAACAAGCCAGCGGCGGCTTGCGAAACGTGCTTAGTGATGCCAACCGTTGAAGCGTGAGCTCGATGCGCCGCGCCAAAGGCATCATTCACATAAACAGTACAAAGGCTGGCGAGTTGTTTTGCGAATCCGTCGTCGTTCTTCTCTTCTTCGGGATGGAATCGTAAGTTTTCAAGTAGTAAAACTCCGCCACTCTTTAACGTATTCGCTTTTGCCTGGGCTTCATCGCCAATGCAATCGGATGAAAACTCGACTGGAAGATCGAGCAATTTTGAAAGATGTTCGGCGACAGGTTTCAGACTGTATTTATCGACTCGCTGGCCCTTGGGACGACCAAGATGTGACGCCAGAATGACACTGGCGCCGTGATCGAGCGCGTACTTGATGGTTGGGAGTGCGGCACGAACTCTTGTGTCGTCACCAACTTGGCCGTCTTTTACTGGCACGTTGAAATCGACGCGAATGAAGGCGCGCTGGTTGTGGAGATCTAGGTCTTTGATTGAGAGTTTGGGCATTAGCTGGTCTTTGATCTTTGGCCTTTGGCCTTTGATCTTTGGCCTTTGCGGCGTATGACTTGGATCTTTGAAACAGATCTAAGACCTAAGGCCAAAGATCAAAGATCGCTGCAAAGCCAAAGACCTAAGGCCCTACATTCCTTTAGCAGCGATGAATTTGATTAGGTCGCGGACGCGGCAGGAGTAGCCCCACTCGTTGTCGTACCACGACAGCACCTTTAACATCGTTCCGCCAATCACCTTCGTGTATTCAGCGTCAACAATAGACGAGTTTGAGTTGCGTTTGAAGTCTACGGAAACGAGCGGCTCCTCGCTGAAAGCCAGGATGCCACTCAGCTCTTCATTAGCCGCATCCTTGAAAGCTCTGTTCACTTCCTCGGCCGTCGTCTCTTTCTCAAGCGTCATCACAACATCGACGAGTGAGACATTCGGGGTCGGTACGCGTACCGAGATACCGTCAAACTTACCCTTCAGCTCCGGAAGAACCAGCGCAACAGCCTTCGCAGCACCAGTCGACGTGGGGATCATCGACAAGGCTGCCGCGCGAGCCCGGCGTAAATCTTTGTGTGGCAAATCCAGCAACTGCTGATCATTTGTGTAAGAGTGAATTGTCGTCATCTGCGCATTGCGAATGCCAAATTTCTCATGAACGACTTTAGCTACCGGCGCAAGGCAGTTGGTAGTGCACGAGGCGTTTGAAATGATGTGATGCGACGAGGGGTCGTACTTCTCTTCGTTAACACCAAGGACGATTGTGATGTCTTCATTTTTAGCCGGGGCCGAGATGATCACTTTCTTGACTGAGCCGTGCAGGTGTTTTTTGGCGTCTTCAGCCTTGGTAAAGATACCCGTTGACTCGATTACTATCTCGGCGCCCACGGATTCCCAATCGATCGCGGCCGGATCGCGCTGCGAAAACACCCTAAATTCTTCACCATCGACACTGATGCCGTTCTCTGTTGAAGTGATTTGATGATCAAGATTACCGAGCACCGAATCGTACTTGAGCAGGTGAGCGAGCGTTCTCGTATCCGTTAGATCATTAACAGC
>DASROI010000205.1:0-6139 GCA_035646955.1 Pyrinomonadaceae bacterium | reverse complement strand
CGAATCTCGCGAGCAGCTTCATCAAACTGGCCGGCTCCCTGATCGATGTCGGCGTCATCTAAGTAGGCTATGGACTCAGGACTCGCTTGCGACGTTGGAGCAGGTACAAAGCTGAGAGTCATACTGATCAGACACAAACAGACAGCCCGGGCTGTCATTAATCGTATTGTCACGCGTTTATTCATCACTATTTGAATTCTCCTTCAGCTAAATTTGAGTATCGAGAAACTGTTTACCGAAGAGGCTGTCGGGGACAGATCATTACTTCTCCGCCAGGTGTTTCCGCGTGGTGAATCCGCCCGCTCTCCACCCAGGCATAAATTGTCCGAGTATTGACATTCGCGACCGCAGCCGCCTGTTCTGGGTTAAGCATGTCGAGCACCTCCGCACATACCGGGCACCAGATGGGGAGAGCAGGGTCGAGAGGTCTTCTAACGATAAGCACCTCATGGCTTTCGCTCGTGATGATGGTTGTTTTTCTCTTCCCCACGTCAGTCTCCCTCGGGACTCAATCTTTCGAGCCAAACGTTTATTGCTTGAGCCCTGCTTTGCCCTTAGAATGCTGCGACATCCTGTTGCGATCTGACTTGCCTTTCGGGCAGAGTTCTACCGTCAATCCACTCGGTTGTCTTTAAAAGCCCTCTTAATTCATCGTTAATGAATTTGTTAATGCTGTATGAGTAACCATCCGCGGGACTTACTGGAGTTCGGTCCTTTCCGTTTCGACCTCGATCGCCAGCGCTTAACGTGCAATGGTGAGGTGGTTGCGCTTACTCCTAAGGCGCTCGAAGTACTTTCGGTCCTGGTTCAGAGCAATGGAAGCCTGGTCGAAAAGGAGGATTTGATTCGAAAAGTCTGGCCAGACACATTCGTCGAAGATGGAAACCTTTCAGTCCATATCTTCGCCTTGCGAAAAGCGCTTACCCAGTCGTCTGGTGGACAAAATTATATTGAGACAGTACCTCGCCAGGGATTTCGCTTCACCGCGAATGTGAAAGCAATCGAGGTGAGCAACGGCCGTGTTGTTGTTGAGAGGCGAACTCGCTCTCAGGTGACGATTGAGGAGACTGAAACTGACTCGGAACCACTTACCGAAGCACGACGATTAAAACTGGGGAGGTTAGCGACCAGAAAATCTCAGAAAGCAATCCGAAATGCTGTACTCGCTCTATTGCTACTCAGCGGAATAGTCGCCGGATATCTTGTGTTTGGTCCCAAGAGGCTGTTAAGCAAATCGCAGCCACCAGTGCATTCGATTGCAGTCTTGCCTTTCAAATCGTTATCACCCGGATCTGACGATGAATACCTGCGCGTCGGAGTGGCTGACGCCCTTATCACCAAACTCGGAGGTATTCATCAGATCATTGTCCGACCAATGAGTGCAACGCAGCGATTTGTTGACTCAAGTGAAGACCCGCGAGTCATCGGCGCAAGTTTAGGTGTCGAAGCGATACTCGATGGCCATCTCCAGCGTGACGGGAACCGTATTCGCGCGACAGTCCAACTGTTAAGTGTTCGGGATGGTGCACAAATCTGGGCAGGCCGGTTCGACGACGTCTTTACCAATATTTTCACGGTCCAGGATTCAATTTCGGATCAGGTTGTGCATTCGCTTTCGATTAGTTTGACGCCGGACGATGCTCGTGTGCTTGCAAAGCGGGCCACACAAAGTATTGATGCGTATCGCAATTATCTTATCGGTCGTCACCATATGAGCAAGCGGACTGACGACGACATAAAAAAAGCCATCGAGTATTTCAAACAGGCGATAGATGACGATCCATTTTATGCAGTCGCGTATGGAGGATTAGCCGAAAGTTACACGCTGTCCAGTTATTACAGCGCCGTGCCACCGCGAGAGTCTTTTCCGAAAGCAAAAGCAGCAGCCCAAAAAGCACTCGAAATTGACGATACACTGGCGGAAGCTCTAACCACCCAGGCTTATGTGAAGTTTATTTATGACTGGGACTTTCAGGGCGCCGAAAAAGATTTCCTGAAAGCTTTTGAACTCAATCCGAACTACGCACCGGCGCGTTTCTGGTACGGCGAATGTTTGATGTACCTCGGAAGGTTTGTAGAAGGTATTGCACAAATCAATCGGGCACATGAACTCGATCCGCTGTCGCTTGTCTATAGTTCAAATCTTGGCTGGGCATACCATATTGCGCGCCAGGATGATCAGGCTATAACCCAACTCCAGAAGGTCATAGAGTCGGATCGCGGTTTCCACATGGCTTACTTCTATTTAGGCATGGCCTATGAAAGTAAGGGAATGTATGAGGAGGCGATCGCCGCGTATAAAACATCACGCGACTTATCTGGTGGTTACCCTGGAATTACGGGGTTGGGGCATGCCTATGCAGCCGCAGGACAACGCTCCGAAGCGCTCAACATCATTTCGCAGCTGGAGTCGGATCTCAAACAGACAAATCGCGTTCGCGCCACCGCATTTTCGATTATCTTTTCGGGTCTGAATGATCGAGACAAAGCCTTTGAGTGGTTGGAGAAAGCTTATGAGCAAAGATATGAAGGGGTAATTTTCATCAAGGTTCAGCCTTACTACGATAATCTTCGCGGTGATCCTCGTTATTATGATCTTTTGAAGCGCATTGGTCTTAATCCTTAAAAGAGCTTGCCGTAACCGTTAAGTTCTTTCGTACGCATTTTAAATTTAAAGAAAGCGGGTGGTTTTTACGAATCACCCGCTTTCTAAACCGTGATGGAGACTGTCGCATCCTCGTTATCGACTGCATTTGATATCGATACGAGCTGAGACTACATTCCAAATCGATTGAGTCAACGTCAGCGACGCTCAGATACGAAACACGAGCGACCTTAACTTTTGAATCTCTGTTATTTGCGTCGGCCGCTAAAAGATCTTTTTGAAGGTCCGTGTGAACCAGTTGCCAGTTTTCTTGGCACTATCGCTCGCCACATCGACTCCTTTAGCCGTTTGCTCCTTAACATCTCCAGCCGTTTCACCAACCTGATCGACACCCTTTTTGGTTGTCTCTACTGATTTGTCTTTCGCCTTTTCGACTGTTCTTCCGGATTTTTTGACGACGTCTTTCGACTTTTCGCCTACAGTCTTGGTGGTGTCCACCGTTTTATCTTTGACATTCTCTGCCTGGTCTGCGACGCCAGAACCGATGTCCTTGCTCGTTTCCGTGACTGCTTTGCCAGTAGATTTAGCTTTCGTTGAGACTTTCTTTGCGCCCTTCTCGACTGTGTTGCCGGCATCTTCGGCCTTGTCCGCAGTTTCGCTACCAACCTCCTTTGCCTTGTCAATCGTCTTTTCCGGAACGTTCTTATCCTTATTTTCGGGCGTACTCTGTTGTTGGCCAGCCACCTGTCCCGCGGTTGCAGTCAAAACAACCACGAAAACTGCTGCTAACAATTTCTTATCCATTGGCTCAGTCCTCCCTTGTTATCGAAAAGTATAAATTTGTTCCATTCCCGGCTTGTTCATCGGATGCCACTCACGGAACGTTGGTAGCCTGATATAACGCCTTCTTCCAGTGGATAATATTTCTTATGTCCTCAAGCGACCGATCAAATTGGAACGACGTCTTCATAGCCACCCACAATGGAAGAGC
This sequence comes from Pyrinomonadaceae bacterium, assembly GCA_035646955.1. Lineage (GTDB taxonomy): Bacteria > Acidobacteriota > Blastocatellia > Pyrinomonadales > Pyrinomonadaceae > PSRF01. The sequence continues at coordinate 2,543 of DASROI010000205.1, read as the reverse complement.
CGTTTGTCAAACGTATTTCGCATGGAGAGTTAAACATGAGTAAGACAAATTTGCGTGACATTCTGTCTTGCCAGTATCAAATTCATAACTTCTCAGGTATTTGTGGTCAGAATCGACTACGTTGAAGAATCCCGTGTGGTTGGAAACAAAGTAGATGGTCTTACCGTCAGGTGACCAGCGCGGTTTATCGTCCCAATACCGGTATGGAAAGTCCGGTTCGATCCGGCAACTGGAAAACCATTGGACCAACCAACGGGTGTGACAAACTTCGAGAGCCCATCGCAGATGATCATCCCGAATATTGTTCAATTGGAAATGGCATTGACATCAGACCGCCTCATTCTTCCGATGATGGAAACATCAGGAGGAATTTGGGTCCTGGAGAACGTTGACCGGTAAGAATTGCCCATCGAAGATCGTTGTAATCCTGCGCATAGAGACCGACGAAAATTCTGGCTCAACCAGGCACCTTGTCACAGCCGAGACCGAAGTCGCGCCGAGGTAGCCTTGCCCTCATACTCGATTGTGGCGTCAGGTTCTGAACTCGACGCTATTCCGGTCCCGCGTCCGTCTCTAACGATGACGATGCGAAAAGTCCTTTCTTCCAACATCCCGGGAAATCTGCCGCGTCGGTTTCCGATTGTGAGCACGCCGGATTTGTCATCCCAGCGTATCGGAATTTCGGAATACGCTCCGTGCTCATAGTCGTAATTGTCGCCTTCGTCTTCGTACAATGTGAAGCTCGCAGACGTCCCGCTGTAGATGCGAAGCTCAATTGGATCCGGTTTCGAGGAGGCCGATTCCGAGTAAGGGCCGAAAGGAATGATCGAGCCCGCCTTTGCATAAATCGGAATTCTGTCTATAGGTGCGTCCGCATTGATGCTCTGACCGCCGCGCACTCGTTTACCTGTCCAGAAGTCTATCCAGTCGTTGCCGGCCGGGACGTAAAGCGACCGCTCCTTCGCTCCTTCCGAAGTTACCGGACTGACTAGCAAAGCGGGGCCGAACATAAATTGGTCCGAGACTCCTCGCGCGCCGGCATCAGAAGGAAACTCAAGCGGAAGCGAGCGCATGAGTGTTTCACCGTTTTTCGTCACACCCCACGCGGCGGAATAGATGTAAGGCAAAAGGCGATAGCGCAGGTCATCGTACCGCCTGAGGATATCTTCGACCTGTGGGCCATAATTCCAAATCTCGGCCCTGGACTGGTATCCGTGGACGCGAAAGATCGGACAGAATGCGCCGTACTCAAACCAGCGGACGAGCAGCTCGTGATACGCCTCCGAAGTATATTGATCCTTCGGACGAAAGAAGCCGCCAACGTCCGTGGTCCAGTACGGTATCCCCGACATCGCAAAGCTGAGTCCCGCAGGAATCTGTCGCCGCAAAGTGATCCAGTTCGCGCTGATGTCACCAGACCAGGATGCCGCACCATACCGCTGCTGCCCTGCGAAGGCTGAGCGCGTCAGGATTACTACACGCTTACGATCTGTTGTCGCGCGCTGGCCCTCGTACATTGCCTGCGTGACATACAGCGGATAGGCGTTGCGCACAGAGTTACCATCGCCCAGGAAAATCTGCTTATCCTTGAGTGCGTCGTACTCCGGCTCGGATGCGTCCATCCACCAGCCATCCATTCCGTTCTGGAAAATTCCGTTCTTGAGTTCTGACCAGAAGGCTGTTCGGGCCTGCGGGTTGAAGAAATCCATCCAGGAGTCGCCCGGAATTAGAAGAGACTTGGCCCTCATGCGCTTGTAAACGTCGGTGTTTTCCCCAAACTTTGACCAGACGGAAATCAGCATGTGCAAGTCGTACGCGTGGAGTTGGTCCAGCATCTCCTTTGGTCGCGGATAATGCTCCTCATCGAACTTGAAGGCGTTCCACCCGTACTTGCCCCAGTACAGCCAGTCCTGCACCAGTACGTCGACTGGAATCTTTCGCTTCCGGAACTCTGCCGCGGTGTCCAGAATCTCCTGTTGACTGTGATACCGCTCCCGACATTGCCAGTATCCGTAGGCCCACTTTGGAAACAGGGGAGCTGCGCCCGTGAGACGCCGGTAGTCAGAGATGACGTGGTTTAACTTGGGAGAATAGAAAAAGTAGTAGTCAACGGCCTGGCCCACCTCGGAACGAAATGTCGTCGAGGTTTGTGGGGGTCGCACGGCTAACTGAACACCTCCTTTGCCGCCATGCGCGCTGACTTCATACTCTTTGTTCGCCTCCAGGGTGATCACTCCCGAGGCTGAGGTTGGAGTCCACGCATTCTGCAAATCTATCACCGGTTGCTCGTTCACACTGAGCTGAAGCCGATCTTTGTTGTCGCTTGTCAACACAAAACCATAAACGCCTTTCGCGCCGGTGGTGAACTTCCCCTTACCAGTACTGGGATCAATAGCAATGGATTGGTCAGCTGGGTTGAAGTCTGTCAGCGAGGCGTTGTTCCACAGAATGCCGTATCCCTTACTCGACAGCAGAAAAGGAATGGAGATATTCGTGTTAGCCTGGCTCAGTCGAATCGGCACTCCGCGAATGTTGAATATGCC
>DASROI010000204.1:0-13980 GCA_035646955.1 Pyrinomonadaceae bacterium | reverse complement strand
ACAACGCGCATTTTGATTCAGTTCATTGGACAGATTCTTGCGGTCTCGTTGCTCAGAAGAAACGAACCCGGTATGAACCGGCCCTATCGAATCTGGCTCTATCCGATTCCGAACCTACTGGCGCTTTTTGGTTGGATCTTCGTGTTTGCAACGACAAACTGGGTCATCATTGCATTTGGACTCGGGACACTTGTCCTCGGTTTGTTGTCGTTCATTATTTGGTCGCGGCAAACTAAACAATGGCCGTTCGCCCCCACATGATGTGTTGTGGTCGGGCCTTGGTGCACCATTGTTAGTCATCTCTGCGTCACTCTGCGTTAGGGTCGACGCCAACCAACCGATCGGTTCGACGGAAGTAGCATCAGCCACGCCGAGGAACGGGGAGGAGGACCGCAGAGTGACGCAGAGTTTGTCACCATTGTTGGGACTAGTGTATTGCCGCTTAATTCTTTCAGTGCAAAAGAAGTGTCCGAGGAGTTGACACTTGAACAATCCAATCATGAAACTCTTACTGACCGCTATCACCCTTTTGTTTAGTGGACTCAGTGTGTTGGCCCGGGATTCGCTGCTCCCGGTCTATGAGGTTGCGCGAGTAGATCAGCCGATACAGATCGATGGCCGCCTCGATGAGAAAGCATGGAAAGAAGCGATGCCGGTAGGTGAGTTCGTCAACAATCGCGATGGGACTCCTTCAAATATAAAAACGGAAGCTCGCATACTCTATTCCGACAAATTCATCTTCTTTGCGTTCCGCGCGGTAGACTCAAACATCTGGTCCACTTTCAAGCGTCGTGACGAGCACCTTTGGCTAGAAGAGGTTGTCGAGGTCTTTCTCCAGGCAAGCGCTCAGCCGCCAAACTATATCGAACTTGAAGTTAATCCACTTGGCACGATGCTCGACATCTACTTGTTAGACACGCGAAAGCCGATACCCTACGAGAGTTGGAACAGCAAGGACCTCAAATGGGCTGTCAAAGTCGATGGCTCAGTTGATGGCAGAGACGGCGATCGCGAGTGGACGTGTGAGATCGCCCTCCCTTTCGTAGACGTTGTGACCGCGCCCAACAACCCTCCAAAGCCAGGTGACCGTTGGCGAATGAATCTCTTTCGTGTCGAACGTAAGCCTGCAGTTGCTGAAGTCGCGTGGTCCCCTACCTTGCAGGATGATTTTCACGTCTTACCAAGACTCGGCGAACTTGTATTTTCCGACCGAGTCGTGCCGAAGCAATAGATGATTTCTTTCAACCTTCAGTCGTGAAATTAGTCGTACTTTGTGAAACCTTGGTGTCCTCTGTGCCGCGGTGATGAGCAAAGTCCTAAGAAAACCATCACCGCAGAGTCACAGAGCCCTCAGAGGTCGTACAGAGAAGGTTCAGATTAGAGTCACCAACTGTTTCTGCCCGATCTCTTTTATTCGCGAGTCGGGCCACTTCTCGAGTTTGGAATAGGCAGGATGATTAGGTCTTGCTTTACAGGGGTTTCGAGCGGCATTGTAACAACAGATCAAGGACCAACGAGGATTTGGGCTACGGTTGGCGTCTGAACGATGAAGTAGGTTCGCATGAAAGAATAGCGCAGTACCCGGCTTCATCTCACAATGAACCAGCTCGAGATGTTTCAGCGCCTCGTTGACTCGGTCCATATCGGCGCCGGTTTGTTCACCACTCTTACTATGCTCTATACGACCCATCAAGTGCGAGCCCTTCAATACTTGCAGACAGCCATTGTCTGTCGTTGCCTGGTCCACAGCTATCAGACAACTTGCCATGTAGGGAAAAAGGCACTGGTTTGAATACCAGTAACCATAGTCTTGATGCCATTCCCAGGAACCGCCGACAAATGGCTCCTTAAGCATCATTTTGTGGTGATAGTGATAGACCTCGCCTCCGAGCAGTTGTTCGAGTGGTTCAACGACCCTTAGGCACCGGACAAACGCGCTATAGATATCTTCATCCAGTTGGTCAGTGATCCATAACTTACTGGTTCCGGCGTTAGCGTCTTTACGCTGGATGGCTTGTTGCTCAAGGTGCTGGTCGTTTTTTGCGATTCTAATCAGGAGGTCCATCTCTTCCGCGTCGAACAGATTTTCGACGAACAGATAACCGTCACTGTTGAATTGCTCAACTTTGTCCCGCGTCAAAATCATCTTTGTCTCCATTGAGTGGGTCGACGATTCATAACCTTATAGGTTTACTGCGTCATTTTACCTTAAGAGACCTGGTGAAACAGGGAAATACAATCCACAGATTCCACCGATTCCTTTCTCAGCGAAGGCACGCACCAGGTGTGGTAAAGAAAGATCGTTTTAATCTGTGGATGCTTTCCAATTCGCTGGTTTCCGGCTTAACATCTTCAGCCATGGCGAAGATCGCGTCATTCGACGGCGGGGAGTTTGAAGGTTATCTCTCAGTACCGGCCACAGGGTTTGGACCGGGGATAGTGGTCCTTCAGGAGATCTTCGGTGTCAACTCGTACATGCGGAGCATAGTCGAGTGGTACGCGGATCACGGCTTCCTGGCCGTATGCCCCGATCTCTTCTGGCGACAACAACCGGGAGTTGAACTTATGCCCGACGAAACAGGTCGTGCGCAGGCGATGAAGTTGTACCAGGGCCTTGATCGGTCCCGAGCGGTTGAAGACTCGGCGGCTGCCATGGATTTTTTGCGGCAACATCCATCGTGCAACGGTCGTGTAGCTGCCGTCGGTTTTTGTCTGGGCGGTAATCTCGCCTACTTGCTATCGACCAGATTTAACCCGGACGCGGCGGTCGGTTACTACGGGGTCGGCATTGAAAACTTTCTCCATGAGGCTGCGAAACTAAAATCTCCGCTGATGCTGCATATTGGCGAACAGGACCAGTCGTGCCCTCCGGCAGCTCAAGCCGCTATCCACCGCGTCCTCGATTCCAATTCCCTGGTCACTATTCACGATTATCCGGGAAGGGGACATGCGTTTGGCAGGCCAGGTGGCGAAACTTATCACGCAGCCGATGCGGAGTTGGCTAACCTGCGAACGCTTGAGTTTTTGACTCGGAGTCTTTCGGGTTCTGGCCTTGAAAGCGCGCGCAAGTCTCTCTCTGAAAAATGGGACGAGCATGTTAAATACGAGTTTGCCACGCGTCATACTGAAGACACTTTGGGCACAATGGTCCAGGATTCATACGTCAATCACGTTCCGGTTATGACCGGCGGCGTTGGTCATGATCAGTTGCGTGATTTCTATTCCACCCGATTTATTCCGCAAATGCCGGCTGATACAAAGATGACCCCGGTTTCACGCACGGTTGGAGTTGACCAGGTGGTTGATGAGATGGTCTTTGAGTTCACGCATACTATGAAAATGGATTGGATGCTGCCCGGAGTTGAGCCCACCGGCAAGCACGTTAAAGTAGCACTGGTGGTAATAGTTCACTTCCGGGACGGTAAGCTGGCCCACGAACACATTTACTGGGACCAGGCATCCGTCCTCGCACAGATAGGTCTTATCGATACGACGACACTCCCGGTTGTTGGCGTTGAGAGCGCCGAAAAAGTTCTCGATCCTTCTTTGCCTGCTAACGCGTTGATGAAACGCTGACCTCTGGCAGGTTTGGTCCACAATTGTTGAACTACTGCTGAAGCAGTTGGGTGACTCAAATTTCTGCGAAAAGCCAGAACCCGGTTGGTCGCTTACGGCGCGATCTAGGTACGCTTGAATCCTACGCAACGATTATCGGAATCCTGATCGGGGCTGGTATTTTTCAAGTCACCAGCACAGCCTGGGCGCTCACTGGTCCAAGTGTGATACTCGGGTATCTCGTTCTAACCCCGGCAATCTTGGCCACTTCAATACCGTACGCAGCCTATCTCTCCACTCCACTCGGAAACGAACCGGGCGGAGAGTACGTGCATATATCAAGAAGTTTGAATGGCTTTGGGATCGCTTACATTGGAGCGTGGCTCAAAATTATCTCGTACATCGGCGCCGGCGCTTATCTGGCTAACGCGCTTGCGGGATACATCATTGCCCTGAGCGGTGATCGGTTGGCTGCATTTCGCCTTCCACTCGCACTCGCGGCGTTGTTTCTGTTCTTCTTGATTCACGTAATTGGCATTAGATGGTTCGGCCGTTTCCAGGTTGTCATGAGCATTCTTAAAGTGCTTGCCCTCCTGGTCCTGATCATTCCGGGACTTTTCGTGGTCAAGCTGTCCAACTACAGTCCTTTCCTGACGCACGGCCTAAGTGGATTCGGTTTTAGCCTGCTTCCATTGTTCTTTGCGTACGCTGGTTTTGAATCAATCGCTCAAACAGCAGGTGAGGTAAAGAACAGCACTAAGCGGTTGCCCGGCATTCTGCTGAAGGGCATTGCTTTTACCGCATTGCTTTATGTTTTGACTTCGATCGTTTCCTTTGGGGTTTTGCCAGCCGGTAAGATTCAATCAACTAGCGCACCGATGGCCGAGGTTGCGTCGATTTATCTCCCCGGAGGCGCTGCGATATTTGTCACTGTGGGTGCGATCGCCGCAATCATGACAGCGCTGAACGGAACCATGTTTGTACCGTCGCGCCTGGCACTGATGTTTGTCAAAGATGGATTGGCGCCAAATTGGATGGGCTTCGTGAATGACTCGACGGCCACTCCAATCCGTGCCTTGACTATGACATTGGTGTGCTGTGTCTTACTGCTGGTGAGTGGCCAAATATCACTTGCTCTGAACGTCGCAGTCTTTGCGTTGGTTGTTCTATACTTCATTCACAGTTTGATCTTCCTCTTCTTGCCTCGCTTGAATCCGGCACTGGCGAGCGAGATCACGATCGCGATTCCCCGCTGGCTAGCTCAGACGGCCGCAGCCTTCTCAGCTATTTCCATGGGCCTTCTAATACTTATTCAGTTGTCACTGGATTTTTCAGTGCTGAGTTCGACCTCATTTGGTCAACGCATAACTGAACACTCATTGACAAGTGTAGAGTTGATAGCCATTTGGGGTGTCGTAGGTGCCGTCATGTATTGGCTCGCTCGCGCCAGTTCGAAAGGAACAAAGAGATTGCATCCAGCCACCGAAATTACAGGTGCGAACAGCAATGGAAATTGAAGGAACCAGAGTGCTGGTCACAGGAGCGGCTCGAGGCTTGGGCCGTGAACTGGTTAACGCGTTCCTTAACGCAGGGGCAAGGCACGTTCTTGCCGGCGTCAGGAAAGAGGAGCAATTCAACCAACTCAAGGCCGAGGATGATCGCGTGGAACCGGTACTACTCGACGTTACAAACGAAACTCATGTAACAAATCTTGCTATCGTCGGGCCTCTGGATATTCTGGTCAACAACGCGGGTGTCGCAAGCTTTGGAAATCCTTTGACAAAGAATTTCGACGAGATCAGCACAGAAATGGAAGTAAATTATCTGGGGACTTTACGCGTATCAAGAGTACTTGCTCCGAAGATGATTGAACGACGGCGAGGCGTCATCGTGAATGTCGCCACCGCCTTCGCCAAAATCAATCTACCGATGATCGGAACTTATTGCGCAAGTAAGGCGGCCCTTTTGTCGCTGGGCCAGGCTTTACGTGCATATCTCGCGGATTACGGTGTACAGGTTATTACCGTAATGCCCACTACTATCGATACCGATATGAGCCGCGGGGCCGATGTACCAAAGATGACGACGAAGTTCGTTGCAGGCGAAATCCTTGCAGCCATTCGTGAAGATAAACACGATCCACCCATCGGAGAAGAAGCTCATGGTATCCTCCGCCAACTAGATCAAGACCCTCAGGGACTGGAACAGTTTCTGAGGCAGTACCGGTGATATTCAGGATGACTGAAATCGAGATCAATCGGCAGCGCAACGAGTTTCCAACTCTTGAACTGGGAATTCATCTTCTCAGTCACAGTCTTGGGCCGGTACCGCGCGCTGTCCGGGAGTCGATGCTTTCGTATTGCGACGCCTGGGAACATCACACTGGAGAAGATGCGTGGGCCACGAGTTGGTGGGAACTCTCGCGCCGCGTCGGTGATCGAATTGCTCGTATCCTTGGAGGCGTCTCGGGATCAGTACAAATTCAGCCAAACGCTTCTATCGGTCTAGCTACAGCGGCTTCATGCTTCGACTTCAAGTCAGGCAAGCGCAGAAAAGTAGTAACAACTGAACTCGATTTTCCCTCAATGGAGTATATCTGGGATGGCCAGCGTCATATTGGTGCCGAGGTGGAAGTGGTACCGTCTTCAGACGGTATTTCTGTCTCTCTTGATCGAGTACTTAACGCGATCGACGAGCAAACCTGCCTGGTAGCTTTGTCCCACACCTCTTATCGAAGCTCTCACCGGGTTGATGCGGCAGCAATTGTAGAACGTGCTCATTCGAAAGGCGCTTTGGTTCTGCTTGACGTCTACCAATCGGCCGGTGTTGTACCGCTGGCGGCTGCCGAATGGAAAGTTGATTTTCTCATTGGCGGTACAATCAAATGGCTTTGCGGTGGTCCATCGTGTGGATACCTCTACGTGCGGCCAGAATTGCAACGCGATCTTCGTCCCCGGTTAACTGGCTGGGTAGCACACGATTCCCCGTTTGACTTTGCCCACGCTCCGATGCGTTATGCTGGGTCGGTGCGTAGATTTGCTCAAGGTACACCAAGTATTCCTGCGCTCTATTCTGCGATTCCGGGGATGGAGATCATCGAACGAGTTGGCATGGACCAAATCGCCGCGGAGTCTGAGCGCCGGACACAAAGGATCATCGATTTCGCCCTCTCGAAAGGTTGGGAAGTTAACACCCCTCTGGAAAAGACTCGCCGGGGCGGTTCGGTAATGATCGGAGTGCCTGATGCAGCGACAATGGTTGAGAGGCTGGCTGAAAGACGGGTATTTGTAGATTGTAGACCCGGCGCTGGCCTGCGACTGTCACCGCACTTCTTCAACACTGACGAAGAAATAGAGGAAGCTCTTGATATTCTCGCATCGCTAATTCGATAAAGTTTCAATGAGTGAAAAGGTTAAAGCGGTAGTAAACGAGCCAGCTCCTGATTTCACACTACCGGATGGTGATGGAAAACCGTGGCGTCTATCTGACCAACGCGGAAAGGTAGTCGTGCTGCTTTTTTATCCGGGAGATGAGACGCCGGTTTGTACCAGACAAATGTGTTCAGTGAGAGATCGCTGGGACGACTACTTGGCCACCGGCGCAGAAGTTGTTGGTATTTCAACCGACTCAGTTGAATCGCACCGCAAGTTTGGGGACCATCACAGGCTTCCCTTGCGGCTGTTATCGGATGAGAAAAGAACAGCAGCGGATCTCTACGGGGCGAAGTCTCTGATTCCCGGGAAGGTTGCGCGTTCAGTTTTTGTCATCGATGCAAATGGAATTCTGCGCTACCGTGATGTACGGCCTCTGGGTCTTTTTAAGCCAAAGGACGACACCACCCTCGCCGCGATCAAGTCGGCCCAAAGGAATTAGTATCCACAGATTACGCAGATCACCCTGATTTTCAGAACGCGGGTTTACTTCCTGGATCTTTTGAGCTAAAAATCGGTGTAGTCTGCGTAATCGGTGGGTACCCTTTTTCCAGTCTCTCAATTACCAAACTCAAACCCATGATGAAATAGAGGACGGTAACTACCTCTGAATCGCCCCAGTTGTAATGGACCAGACCACTCGAAAAAAATCCAGCAAGGCCACCCAGCGCGCCAAGGGCGAGACCGCGCTGAAAATCGTCAGTTGACCGTCGCTGCAACTGCCAGAGCATTCGCGCATACAATCCAATCAATACTAACCAGGCCAGCAATGCCGGTATCCCTCGTTCCAACGCAAGCTGCAAAAGATTTGAATGCATGTGACCGACCGGTTGTCGCCCATTATCAAACAGCCCCCACTCTCGCCAGTATGTCTTGATTGAGTCCTGGCCCACGCCAACCAGCAGGTGTCGCGGTTTGCTGATTAGCAGGTCAAAGCCTTCTCGCCAGACCATTTGACGCCAGCTCGTGGATTGATCACTCCTATCTAAAAAGCCAACGCTCCGTTTCTCCTTCAACAAAAAGACGCTTGCGATGATTAGTGGAATGGCACAGGCGCAAACAATAAGAACTGTTTTGCGTGAAGTGGTCAAAAGAAGCATCAAGGCCACTGAAATCGCCAGACCGATCCACGATGCTCTTGTCACCGTCATAGCCAGCGCGAAAATCATTCCAGCTATCGCAATTAGCAGGAGTAATGCCGTTTGGCTTTTCTTTTTGGATAGGCCAAGAAACAAACCAAGCGCAAGAGAAGCTATTAGCTGCAATACTTCGGCGTATGTGATCCAAATCCCATAGAAACCGGTCGCCCGCCAGTCTCGCCCTCGAGACCAAGCCTGAATTCCCAGTTGCTCGAGCGCGCTGCTGCCGTTAAGAAGCTGAGCTCGCGGCACTTCCAGTACGGGCACCCATTCGACTCGATAGATTCTGACGAGAGCTTTCGGGGGACCGCTCGCAAGCGCAATCGCGATCTGTTCGGGACTACTGACTGGCTTTCCATCAACTTCCCAGATTATGTCGCCATCTTTAATCGGAGTTGCTTGAGTAACAGTTCTGGTGTGAAAGATTGCTTTGGTGAGCGGACTGTCTGGTCTAACACCTTGTACTTTTACTCCCCGGCCCCTCGCGAGTTGATAAGCGGTCAACGCAACATTCGCCATGCACGATGTTATTAAAAGGTAGGCCAGAGCACGGACCAGCTTTACCGTCCCAACATTTTGCGAGACGAGATATACGATCGTGAACAAGCTGGCGGCGCGCATTTTGCCAATCGACATTATCGGGTTGTAAGAAAAGACGCCCGAGATTCCGCTCAGCACGAAGAACCCCAACATTGCATAGTCAATTGGTGATCGAAAGAGTGTGGGACGAGGATAGAAGGCAAACCGTAACAGCCACAGGGCCATTCCCAAGAGCCAGGCACTTTGGGTAACAGCTATCGAATGAGGAGCGAATAACGAGATGAGAATGATGCAGCCAATTATCCCGCGTTCAATCCAGCTCGCAATTTTAGGGGGAGGATTTTCAGAAGTTAATCCCATTTAGTCCTTAATGCGCTTGAGTCGACATGGCGAAAGCATAAACGTACTGGTTCAAGTTCATAAGGGCCGATAGTACAGTATCGCGAGCGCAGCGACCGGATGGGACTCTCAACAAACCACGGCAATGGAATCCAAGTGCAAAAGTTGAGCGTGTCATCCGGTCGCTAAGCTCGCCTTACTGGATTCTCAACGAACCAGGTCAATGGAATCCAAAGGCAAAAGCTAAACGTGTCATCCGGTCGCTGCGCTCGCGGTACTGTACATCGCTTGAGACTGGGCAACCACGGGCTTTTTATGCCCTTCTTTTATTAAGCCCTACAGCTTATCGGTGTTACTTATCAAGTTCGGCAAGTGCAAGACTCAACAGCACAAGCTTCTTAATCCCCTTATAAAGAGGCTCGATCTCACAATTCTCAGTCAGCGCATGCGAATCATTGCATGGACCAGCGCCTGTGGATATTGACGAAATGCCCTGGAGAAGTGCCGCGCTCGAGTTATTCGAACCAGCATTTCCGATCGGCGGATTAAAACCCATCGCGCGATGTACTGCCTCAGCTACCTTTACCAAATGCGAGTCGCGATTGCCCGGCAACACCGCCGCGGGAGACTGCGAAATGATATCAGTCTTGACTGTAACACCTGCACGCGTCGCTTCCTCTTGCAGTATGCTGGCAATTCGCTTCTCGAGATCAGCAATCACAGTATTGTCTGTGGATCTAAGATCAACAGTGAACCAGGCGTCTGAAGCCTTCGCATTTACGACTTCTGAGCCACCCAGCATCCCAATGTTTAAGTTAGATGAAGGATTGGTCGGAACCGGCAATTCATAAATGCGTGAAATAGCTCGCGCGAGCGGTAATGCGGCAGAGTAAGGTGGCGTCCGCGATCGAGTGTGCCCACCTGGTCCAATAAAATGGTGGCGATACCAGTTGATACCAATTCCAGCGTAGGTGAAACCTTCGTAGCCACCGTCGAGTGCAATGTAGTAGTCGATCTTCCCTTTGTTGTCCTTGGTATATTGTTTGGCTCCGGTCATTCCCGCCTCTTCATCAGTCGTGAAAAGAAAGACCAGGTCCCCTTTTGTCCTGATATTTGCCGAGTCGAGTGCCCTGATTGTTGCCAGAAGTGCTTCGATGTTTCGTGTATCGTCCCCAATGCCGGGAGCATACACGCGACCACCGCGCACTGTGGCTTTGATTTTCAGCCCAGGTTGAAACACCGTATCCATGTGGGCGTCGAAAACTGTTATCGGTCCATTGCCCGTGCCTTTTCGCGTCGCAATCAAGTTTCCAACGGAGTCGTAACGTATCTGGAGCTTGTATTTTCGTAATAGTCCTTCGAGATATTTCGCGCGTTCCTGTTCCTGTTTTGAGGGGGCATTGATTTCGGTAATTGCAATCCACTCTCGGAGGATCGGCTCGTGATTTTTATCGATATAGTCGTTTGCCGCTATGACTCGCGGGTCTTCTTGAAGTCGTTTCACCTGGTCAGCATAAGGTGCCGTTTGAGATCTGACTGGCTGAGTTGCAACGGTTAAGAGCAGCAACAAAGGAAGAACAGTTTTTAAGGCGAGCATGAATTGTCCTTTAATGGATGTGTTACGACCTAAAGTCATTCTAAATGTTTGTGGTGGAATTCTAGAAACGTGGACCAAACGCGTTTCTTAATAGAGAGGGCCAATATTAAAAATGGGCCATAGATAAGTAACTCGAATATGCAGAGCTTCAAAAGGTCCGTCGCGGCTGCCAACATCGAACTGGTTCGCAAGCTATAGTTGATCGGATTGAACCAATTAAGTTTGTACCTGTGATCTGTGATTGGCCAAAACAAGGCGACGCCTCGCGACTCAGTAAATAGGTAGTCGAGCAGTGAATGTGAAGCGACAATTGCGCATAGAATAAAGAGTGCGCCGGGGCGTCTATCTCGAAGTATTAGCCAACAAACCAGCCCAACCGCCAGGGCGAAGACGATCGAATGCGTAAAGCCATGATGCCAACCGCCACGTCCGATTCTCAGAAAGTTCAGCGCATAGTCGAAGTCTGGACAGATGGCAAGCATAACGCTTAAGCCGATGGCCCTGAGCGAAAAAGGCTGATCAGATTTACTAAGCGAAGTCTTGAGAGTGGCGCCCACCAGACCGTGCGCAACAGGCAATGGCATAAAGGGATAGTTTTTAGAATAGAAAAGGTATCAGTCGCCACCTGACGCGTTTGCTGTATTCCTCGTAGCCGGCAAGTTCAGTACGGAGCATTGCTTCCTCTCCAAAAGTACGCAAGGCAAGCATAAGCGAAAGTAAAAAACCGGTAACGAGCCCATATAGCGAGCCAAGCAGTAAAGGTCCACCGACGAAGAGAAGCGTTCCACCCGTGTACATTGGATGGCGCACGATTGCGTAAGGACCAGTCGCGATGACCGTCTGGCCTCGCTCTTTTTGCATCTTTATAACAGGTGCGGCGTATGTATTCTCTTTCATAGCTCGATAGAGAAGATAAAAGCCCAGACTAAATAGGATTGCTCCAATGGCCTTCACCCAAACCGGGAGCTGAGGACTCCATCCAAACTGTCGCGCGTCTAAAGGCATAATTGCATACCAAACCAGGAACCCGAAAAAGAAGATCACAAGCAGAAACTTGTCCCAGGACTTTTGATTTTTCTGTACAGGCGAGCCAAAACGCTCATTAAGGAGCGCAGGATCCTTTAGATACAAGTAGAAAACCGTGGCGAGGCTGAGGAGACAGAACAGTGCGGAAAATATCCAGCCTTCAATCCAACGCCAGTCACCAGCCAGCCAAAACAGAATCGGTGGAAAGAATGCCAGATAGACCGCTGAAAAGATTAGTTGCCAGAGCGCACGTTGTGATTTTTCCCGCTGGTCCATTGTTAAAAGTGTTCAACCCTGATCGTTGCAAGAATTATAGCAAGTATCCTCCGGGTTCAACTTCTAACTTAATCACTGAATCGCAACATATCCGATCCAGAACTGTCATCACTCATCTGATAGACTACGTTTCAACTACTCCTCCGCAACTTCGCCCCGACGGCTAACCATTGGACCATCTACATATATATGAGCGAGACATCACATGAAGTAGCTACGCTTTTGCGTACGTTAGCGAGAGGCTTGGACGAAGACCGGTCAGTTGAAGTGGAGCTCGCCGGTGAGCAAATAACAATTCCGGCTGACGCCGATATCCGAGTGCAGTACCAGGGTCGAGGCTTAAAACAAATATCAATAAGCGTTTTATTGGATCGGGTGGCAGTGGCTCCCGAATTGATTCGTCGTCACGAGGATCAAGTTCAGGACGAGGCTGGTCAACTATATGACGTTTTGATCTACGGACAGTTGGTAGGCGGCACATGGGAAGGGTGGCTCGACTTTGTGCCGTTGAGTGCTGTTTTACCTTCAAGGCGAACCGGACGAGAAACAACGCAACCCGATCGAGCTGCTCTTGAATATTGGGCTACGGGGCTGGAACCGCTGTATCTTGCCGGTGCCTTCGAACGAGCAACCTAGATAGCGCTTGTTTCGACCTTTAATATCGATTGGCGTCGTCAGCAACGAGCTCTTTAATCGTGCGCGATCTGTTCGAGGGGCTTGCAGGTTCGTAAGCATTGCTTGAAAATTTCCCCTCTTGTTCGCTCACAGCTAAAAGGTGCGCGGCTCCCAACTTCGCCGCGCACCAGCTGTGTTTTAGGCTTGAGCGGAGCGTTCGTCTTCTATTGATGCTTTAACTTTTTCCATCAGTTCAGGAGTTGGTTCCAGACCGTGCTCTTTGGCATGCAAGCCCGCCTGTTGCAGCACATCAGCTTCGGTTTCACCTCGAATAACATGGTCGCAATCTGAACTCGGATTGACTTTGTTGCAATGGATCACTTTGCCCATGGTCAGCTCCTTTCGGAATGATAGATTCGACACTACTGCACAACCCGTCAGAACAGGTGATGCGAAATAAGTGTCAATCGGGATTATTTTCTGCAATGGATCTACAACTGTCGGCCTGCTAAGTCAACTCAATCAATGCAGAGATGCTGGTTCATTCGGCTTTGCTGCGTTCCGCGTAAATCTCAGAATGAAGGGTTATGTTCCTTTCTTTCGTGTCGACATCACACTAAACGCTGCTAACTCTCACCAAAGTTTGTACGCAGTTGTTCATCGTAGCGCCCAGAGGAACAGTCTCACCGTCGGCGGGCTTAATGAACAGTACTCTTGGACCATGCTGGATTTAATTTATCCTTCGGAAAAGTTCGGCGATCCCTACCGAGAGGAAAAGTGTCGCCACCAGGAAGATCCCGCCGAGCATTGAAAATCCGATTGTGCTCAACGAGCCCGCCGCAAGCGAACCTAAACGCTTTCGACTCACAATTTTTCTCGCAATAAATGCCGCAAACCAGGCAAGGCCGACGACTATGATCAGGCTGATCACGAGATAGCTAATGATTCCGGGTGTGGCAAAACGCTCGCTGTAGCCATTCAAAACTAACAGCAAGATGAAGAACCCGAAACCAGCGAGGAGCAATTGAACGGCTGATGTGATCAGAAACACGATTATGGCCATGGTCATTTCTAATCAAGGAACTTATCTACAATGGCAAGACGCTGTCGTGTTGTACCTGTCGCTTCGATCAACGTTGGACCATCACCGGCAAACAGGTCCAACTCGTCATCAAGCAAAAGAGCTTGCAGACGATAATCGACACGGCGTCGTAGTTTTAGATCTTCATCTGATGGCGCCTCGCCATAAAAACCATGCAATGGCAAAAAGACGATAGCGTCGACCCGCCTCGTATTTTCGCGGGCGAGCTCCAAAGAGCGGGCGGTCAGGGATGCGTCGGACACCGACCCACCAAGATCTTCCAGGGCTTGAAGGTAAGCGACGTAATCCACAATCGTGCGCTCGAAGATTACACAGTCGCCTTTTTTGTACTGTTGAAGTCGCTGAACATGGAATTCGAGT
>DASROI010000203.1:0-8553 GCA_035646955.1 Pyrinomonadaceae bacterium | reverse complement strand
CGCTTAACGTCGAGACAGTTGGCATCTGAGCCGCAATCGGTTATTTCCTTCTGCCAAAACCCTAATCCACTCTGATCCGGAAAACGACTCAGGAAGTCGACGTATTGAGTGCTGACGAAGAAATCAGCATCCTGGATAGTTATCGGAGTGTTGGTGCCTGGGCGTAAGCGCAGTGGCTTAACTTTGATGTCGCCGTAATAAAGGTCGGACGGCAGGTTTGGATCCTCAGTAACAATACGCAGAGTTGGTGCCTGTCCGAGTGTTACCATTGCAGCTACCGCAATAAATATCGCGGCTGTAAAGAATTTCATCTTGTAGCTCCTTGCTTTGATACCGGAAAGAAATTCCGGGAGTGAGGCGGCCTTTCTTTTTATGTTCGCGGCTGCTGCGAGACATCCACGAGGGCAAATGAAGTTTATCCCGCTCGGTAACTCAGTGTCAACGAGGTTTTTTATCATTGTTTTCAATCAATTAGACCGACTTCACCCTGTTCTCGCCTACCCAGAGCCGATAATCGTTATTTTCCGATATAGCGGCTAAAAAATCTCCACAGAATATGCTGGAAAGTTCACTCCTTGTCGAACTTTAGAGCTGCTGAGTTCATGCAATAGCGAAGACCCGTTGGCCGAGGTCCATCATTAAAGACATGTCCGAGGTGCGATCCACAACGATTGCATCTCACCTCAATCCTAACCATTCCATGCGTATTATCCGCGACTTCGACAACATTCTCTTTGGACGCAGGTGAGTGGAAGCTTGGCCAACCGCTCCCGGACTCAAACTTGGTGTCGGAGTTAAAAAGTTCAAGGCCACAGGCCGCGCAGTAATAGACACCGTCCTCATGGTTGTCCCAGTAAGCTCCAGTAAAGGCCCGTTCAGTACCCGCCTCCCTGAGAACGTGATACTGCTCAGGCGTTAGCTCTTTTTTCCACTCTTCTTCGGTTTTTTCCACTCGATTCGCCACGTGAACTCCAATGTTATAAATGTTGGTGAAAGATCTCTGATGAATTTATAGAAGATTTCAGATGTCTAGCTTGGATGTAAATCTTTACTTTGAGCGGGAATCGAAAGCTCGCAAATCCCTCGATGTCACTCCCAGATAACTTCATCAATTGAAGCCTTTCGTTCGAATTTTCACGATAACACGATTTGGGATTGATGTGCACTTGGTGCTTGAAGAGCGCGAAATAGATACAATTCGCCCAACCGGGAGATCATTCGTTAAATGACGCAATCAAACTATAAACGTGTCAGAGTCATCGACTCACACACGGGAGGCGAACCAACGCGCGTTGTTGTCGACGGCGGACCAGATTTGGGTTCCGATACCCTGGCTATCCGACTCGAACGATTTCGAAATGAGTTTGATGATTTTCGCTCAGCGGTTGTCAATGAACCGCGGGGCTCCGATGCAATCGTCGGAGCGTTATTGTGCGAGCCGGTCAACAGCGCTTGTACGACGGGTGTAATTTTCTTCAACAATGTGGCCTACCTCGGTATGTGTGGTCACGGGACTATTGGAGTGATCACGACGTTGGCATATTTGAATCGAATTGGCCCTGGAGAGCACTTAGTTGAAACTCCTGTTGGAATCGTCAAAGCAAATCTTCTCAATGACGGACAGGTGGAAGTCGAAAATGTTCCAAGCTATCGCCTTGCATCAGCAGTTACAGTTCAAGTTCCTGGATATGGTTCGGTAACTGGCGACGTGGCGTGGGGAGGGAACTGGTTTTTTTTGGTAAACAATCACGATCACGACCTGACTCTTTCAAATATTGATACGCTAACAGCCTACACCTGGAGTATTAGGGAAGCATTAGCCGATGCCGGGATCACCGGATCTGACGGGCACGAAATTGATCACGTTGAACTCTTTGTGCCTTCGAAGATCGCGGGGGTCGACAGCAAGAACTTTGTTCTGTGTCCCGGAAAAGCTTATGACCGCTCACCGTGTGGCACCGGCACCAGCGCAAAGTTAGCTTGTCTTTTCGAGGACGGTAACCTGAAAGCAGGTCAGGTGTGGCGACAGGAGAGTTTGATCGGAAGCTTATTCGAAGGCCAAGTCTCTCTTATTAACGGTGAGATCCATCCAAAGATAAAAGGATCGGCTTTTATTACGGCAGAAGCAGATCTGATAATTGACGAACGCGATCCGTTCTGCATGGGAATTCGCGAATGAGGTCCGGGACCTACGACGTCGTAATCATCGGGGCCGGGATCGTCGGAGCCGCCTGTCTCGATGAGTGCGCGCGCGCAGGATTAAGGACGGCTGTCATCGAAGCTAACATGATCGGTGGCGGAGCAACGGCAGCAGGGATGGGCCATCTTGTTGTCATGGACGATTCCGAGGCTCAATTTGCCCTTACGAGTTATTCACAGCGCCTCTGGCAGGAAATGAGTACGGAACTGCCCGAATCAGTTGAATACGATCCCTGTGGAACAATCTGGGTCGCAACTGATGACTTGGAGATGGAGGAAGTTAGGCGGAAGCAAAATTACTATTCGAGTAGGGGCCTGCCAGTTGAAGTGCTCGACGCCCAGGCTTTAGCCGAAGCTGAACCAAACTTAAGAAAACAGTTAGTTGGTGGGTTACGGATCTTGGGCGACTGCGTGATCTATCCGCCAGCTGCGGCACGGTTTTTAGTTGAACGGGCTCAATCGCATGAAGCAGATGTTTTCGTCGGCACTGCGGTTCAATCAGTACACGACGGACTGATCAACCTGGTCGATGGTTCCAGGTTTTCCGCCGGGCTGGTAGTGAACGCAGCCGGCAGTTGGTCTCCTTTGCTGGCGCCCGGGATAGATGTGAAGAAACGCAAAGGACACCTTGTCATTACCGATCGTTACCCCGATTTTGCGCGTCATCAACTTGTCGAATTGGGCTATTTGAAGAGTGCCCATTCTCTAACTTCTGAGTCCGTAGCCTTTAATGTTCAGCCTCGCAAAACAGGTCAGTTGTTGATCGGCTCTTCGAGACAATTTGGGGTGGACACTTCAGCTGTTGACCCATCGATAATGGCTCGAATGTTAGAACGTGCGAGGGAGTATTTGCCGGGCCTTGGGAAGTTGTCGTCGCTTCGAGCCTGGACCGGATTCCGGGCCGCGACCCCCGACAAACTGCCGTTAATTGGTCCACATCCGCAACTCGACAGGTTTTATCTCGCAACAGGACATGAGGGATTGGGAATTACGACGTCTCTTGCAACGGCCCGCCTGCTTGTCGATCAGATTATGAAACGTGAGTCGGCAATTCCCGTGGCACCTTATCTTCCCGAGAGGACAATTGACTCTGCAGTTCATGCCTAAAGATATCGAAATCCTGGTAAATAGCCGCCGAGTGTCTATCTCAGAAGGTAGTACAGTGGCGGCGGCCATGATGAGTGCAGGCATTTTTTCGTTTCGGCGGTCGGTCACCGGTGAGCCTCGTGGTCCATTGTGTGGTATGGGAATTTGCTTTGAGTGCCGGGTGACTATCGATGGCGTGCCTCACTGCCGCAGCTGCCAAACTATTTGCCATCCAGGAATGAATGTTAGCACTGATGACTGAAGTCAAGCACAACTGTGAAGTTCTCGTTGTTGGTGCTGGTCCAGCGGGAATGGCCGCGGCCTGTCGCGCTGCCGAAGAGAGCTCGTCCGTAACCGTTGTGGACGATAACCCGAACCTCGGTGGTCAGATCTGGCGTCAGCAGCATGAGCACCCTCACTCCTCGGAAGCCTCAGCGTGGTTTGAAAAGATTCGAGCTTCAAAACTTGAATACATAAGTAACGCGAGAGTGTTCCAGGCAATCGAACCAAACGTATTGTTGGCGGAAACAGATCTCGGAGTTTGCGAGTTCAGATATTCGAAACTCATCCTTGCACCTGGAGCGAGAGAACGTTTCTTGCCGTTCCCAGGTTGGACTTTGCCGAATGTTATGGGGGCTGGCGGTCTTCAAGCGCTGGTTAAGACGGGTCTTCCGATTGAAGAAAAGAGAGTAGTCGTAGCCGGCACTGGGCCGTTGCTACTGGCAGTCGCCGCTTTTCTTCGACAACGGAAAGCAGAAATTGTTTTGATTGCCGAACAGACTCAAAGCACAAAACTGCTTAAGTTCGGGATAGGGCTGTTGGGCCAACATCGAAAAAGATCTCAAGCATTAGCACTCCGACGCGAGTTGAAGGGAATCAGGTATGTTACCGACTGTTGGCCAATAGCCGCTCAAGGTACAGACAAGTTGATTAGCGTTACCTTGCAGCACGGTAGACGACTCAAATCCGTTACTTGTGACTACCTGGCTTACGGATATCATCTGATTCCGAACCTGGAATTACCGCTGTTACTTGGTTGCGAACTAAAAGAGAACCGGGTACGAGTTAACGTCTATCAAGAGAGTTCTGTACCCAGGGTTTATTGTGCTGGAGAAGTAACGGGTATTGGCGGCCTCGAATTGTCTTTGGTGGAAGGTGAGATTGCCGGTCTTAGCGCAACCGGGCGAGACGGAGAAGCCACGTCACTCTTCCCCTTTCGAGAAAGACAGCGTCACTTTGCTAAACTACTGAACCAAACGTTTGGGCTACGTAAAGAATTAAAGAGTCTACCCCGGCCCGATACAATCGTCTGCCGTTGTGAAGACGTGCCTTACGAAACGATCCGCGGTTATAGTTCATGGCGCGAAGCAAAACTACAAACTCGCTGCGGGATGGGACCGTGCCAGGGACGGATTTGTGGAGGTGCCCTTCAATTCCTGGTCGATTGGGATGTAGATTCAACCCGGCCACCTGTATTGCCAGTTAGAGTTGAGAGCCTAATAGGATGAGGGACTAAGAATGACTATGAAATGGGCTGGTGTGATGCCTGCGATTACAACTGGTTTCGATACCGAACTGAATGTGGACCATCCATTCGTCGCTAAACACTGTAACTGGCTGGTCGACAATGGCTGCACGGGTATTGTAACTCCTGGCTCACTTGGCGAAGGCGCAACTCTTACCTTCCAGGAAAAACTGGACCTATGGTCCACTGTGATTGATGCCGTCGGAAGTCGAGTTCCAGTGGTGGCCGCCATCGCTGCACTCAGCACACGAGAGGCAACTGACCTTGCTGTCGAGGCTTCCAGGCGAGGTTGTCGTGGGTTGATGGTTCTCCCGCCATATGTTTATCGCAGCGATTGGCGCGAAATGAAAGCGCACATTCAGGCAGTTTTCCGCGCGACAGAACTTTCCTGCATGCTCTACAACAATCCGGTAGCATACGGTACCGATTTTTTACCCGAACAGATCGAGGAGTTGGTCTCCGAACACGACAATTTCAACGCGGTAAAGGAATCGAGCACGGATGTCCGCCGTGTGACTGCGATTAAAGCGCTAGTTGGCGAGCGATTGTCTATTCTGGTAGGTGTTGACGACGCGATCGTCGAAAGTATCGGAATGGGCGCATGTGGATGGGTCGCGGGCTTGGTGAATGCGCTGCCTAAAGAATCAGTCGATCTATTCAACTATGCAATGAGCGGTGAGCACGAGCGGGCGTTGAAACTTTACAACTGGTTTCTCCCAATGTTGCGAATGGATACGGTTCCGAAGTTTGTTCAACTTATAAAATTGGTTCAGCAAGAGGTTGGGATGGGTTCAGTTCGTGTTAGACCACCTCGGATGGAGCTAGTTGGTACGGAACTGGATGAAGCGCTACGAACTATCCGCGAGGCGCTCGAGAACCGTCTTGACTTTCAGACAACCGCCCAGGTTGCCTAACTGAAGGGTGCGGCGAAGGAGCGCCGTCTAAAATTCGTCACAATGGAACTAATAGGTACTTCGATCATCGGATTCAGCAGGGGAAGTTCTGGAACTAAAACCGTGGAAGGCGTCAATCCCGCAACCGGCGTAGTTCTCGCCCCCACTTTTCATGCGGCCAACGCTGCAGAGGTAGACCAGGCCGCGAAATTAGCTCATCAGGCGTTTGCTTCATTCTCTCGGACAAGTGGAAAAACAAGAGCGAAGTTTCTCCGGCAGATCGCTTCAAATATCGAAGCGCTCGGCGATGTGTTGGTCCAACGTGCCACCCAGGAGACGGGGTTACCAGAAGGCCGAATTCAGTCTGAGCGCGGTCGTACTTGCAACCAGCTACGCCTCTTCGCAGATATGATCGAGGAAGGCTCGTGGGTAGATGCTCGCATAGACCATGCAGATCCCGATCGTAAACCGATTCCAAAACCTGATGTTCGTTCCTTGTTGCGACCGCTTGGCCCGGTAGTCGTCTTCGGCGCGAGCAATTTCCCCCTTGCGTTTTCTGTTGCCGGCGGCGATACGGCGTCTGCATTGGCAGGTGGGAATACGGTCATCGTAAAAGCTCATCATGCTCATCCTGGCACGTCTGAACTCGTGGGATCGGCAGTGATAGATGCGGTAAAGAGTTGTGATCTTCCTGAAGGAGTCTTCTCCTTAATCTACGGCTCCGGAAATGAAGTCGGGACAGCGTTGGTCAAACATCCACTCGTTAAAGGTGGTGGATTCACTGGCTCGCGAGCCGGTGGTCGTGCATTATTCGACGCAGCCTCAAGCCGACCCGAGCCGATTCCGTTCTATGCGGAAATGAGTAGTGTTAACCCGGTCGTAATTCTTCCCGGCGCACTAAGTGATCGTTCAGATCAGCTCGCATCCGGCCTGTGCGGTTCCGTAACGTTGGGCGCTGGTCAATTTTGTACTAACCCGGGATTGATATTTTTGAATGACTCAGCCGAGTCACGCGCATTCGTGGAGAAGCTCGGTGCTTTAATGAGCAGTAGTCCGGAACAAACGATGCTCACCGAAGGCATCAGCTCTACGTACAAGAAAAGTGTGGCGGAACGTTCGAACCATGCGGCAATCGAAACGGTTGGTAACGCAAGTCAGCAAGCGAACGGATGTAGCGCGAAGACAGCTTTGTTTCTTACTAACGCAAAGGAATTTCTGGCAAACCATGAATTGAGCGAAGAAGTGTTTGGACCATCGACGTTAATAATTATGTATTCGAACCGGCAGGAGTTACTGGCGCTTATAAATACTCTAGATGGCCAGTTGACTGCGACGATTCACGCTAATGACGATGATCTGAGCTCGAGTTCCGAATTGTTGGCGGCGTTGGAAGCAAAAGTGGGCCGGCTGGTTTTCAATGGATTTCCAACCGGCGTCGAAGTATGTCATGCAATGGTCCATGGCGGACCTTATCCGGCCACCTCCGACGGTCGCTCGACATCCGTTGGCACGCGCGCGATTTTTCGCTTCGCCCGGCAGGTTTGCTTCCAGGATTTTCCCGATGTTGCGCTACCCGACGAACTTAAAAATGAAAACCCGCTCGGAATCTGGCGACTCATAGACGGCGAACTCGCCAGGAAGTAGAGACTATCGAAGCTTTCCGCAACCCGGCAACCGAAACGCTCCAATTCTGCTGCTGTAGAACTGCGCGTCCTTTTTTACGTAGTCGCCGACATACCAGATTGTGCAGTCGTCACTCGGGTCGAGTGCAGTTTGTGTGTAATCCTGCCAGCGCATGACATTCTGAACGCCTTCACCTTGAACCAACACAGTCTCTTTTACTGTTAGCTGGCCCAGCGGATCACTCGCAACGCGACCGGCAAATCGTTGTCCAGGAAAATCCTTTTCACCACCATATGAATAGCCAATACCAATATTCCCGTAACGGTCGATAGCCGGGCTTCCCATCCAGCGAAAGCCACTGTCCGGGGCGTAAGTGCCTTGTTGATATAGCGTCGGCTCGCGCTTCTTATTCAACCTGAATTCATACCAGCGAACACCACCCGATGCCGCTGAGGTGTTTACGGAGTGTACTGCGACGATGCTTTCATGGTCTCTAAACTTACGATAGACCAGGCGCGCCATAATCTTGTCACCCTGCGAATCAAGACGTCTGTCAGTTCCCGGCTGCGGAACACAATCAGTCAACTGCCCACCACAGAGATATTGATAGGGGGCCACCGTGATCGGAAATGGACCGTCCAGTTTTGTATTTTCGGGTGTCTTCCAGTCAACATGAAATTTCCAGTAAAAGATCTTGTCGTCCTCAAGAATGCCTTTCAGTTGGGCGCCCCCCGCTGCGACCATGATGTTAGGCGCGCCTGGTGGTGGAACTCCAAAGCCGTCGATATCCGCATTGTTCAAGAAGTTGACGCCATCAATTACAAAACACTGCTCGGTTGCCGGTAATCCTTTCAGCATGCTGTTGCGATCAACCACGCAGGCATGCTTCTGGATAATGTCATCACTTGTGCTGGTCGGAACGTAATAACCGTCTGGCCAGACCGCTGGTCGCGGGTAATCGGGAAAGAATGGACGAAGAAATTCGTACCGATAGTAAGCCCCCATGGGATCAGAGCTAACGCTTACGGCGTAACAGATAGAGTACGGACCCTCGCCGGCGGTCGCTGCGGCAGCACGATTCGGGTCAGCCGGGTTTGGCACGGGCGGGGGCGCAAGTTTTGCTGGTGAACCGGGTTGATTAGTTTGTCCCGGTGGGCTCAGTGCAGCTGGTTCTCCGGATACGCCAACGCGTGGCTGGTCGGGTCGAACTGGGCCACGAGCAAAGAT
>DASROI010000202.1:0-2936 GCA_035646955.1 Pyrinomonadaceae bacterium | reverse complement strand
CCCTGGGAACCAGCGCTCTCCAAAACTATGCGCAACCCTGAAAGGGTTGCGCAGGACTGCCATTGAGTCACAATCAGAATTGAAGAAGAGCAAAACGGTGGCGACCCTTGCAAGGTTGCTAATAATGGTTGAGCGACCTAGTTTCCCAGGGTTTCAAGACAAACCCTGGGCTCGAATTAACGAACACCTTCGGTGTAAGAGATCAAAGCCGAAGGCGATCTGACGCCATTTCAAAGTCATCGTGACCCAAGACTCAAGACCAAAGCTCCAAGGCCAAAGCCCAAACCTCACCCCTTCAATTCGCTTCCGCCATCCTCGCTTTGAGTAACTCGCGGAACATGTCACATTGCGGCCGCCGCAATCCGCCGGCTATTGGAGAAACAGATCCCTCCTGTGTGAAGCGAATAAAAGATTGGGAACTGTCAAAGCGGGGCCAGTTCGGCATGCCAGTCGAATTCGGATTCCCGGTTTTAGCGAAGTTGGTCCAGTAGGTCTCGATCAAATCCGCAAGCTTAAAATCGACCTGTGTAAAGTTGCCGGAGATGTTGCCGGACTTTGGGTAATAGCCAAACACATAAGGCAGATCGGCGGAGTGAACCGCACCCTCTGACTCTTTTCCCGGGATTGCATGGGCGAGTTCATATTGATACGTGGGTTGATTAGCCGCGGTCTGCCAGCCAGCTTGAATCGCGACAGGACATCGAAAAACAAGATCGCTGAACCATTGATCGCCAGCTGATCCGTAAACCGTGTCCGTCGTCCCCTGGCCGTTCTCACTGAGCCCGTAGAGTGGGAGTGCTTTCGCCGCGAGATTTCCAGTAACATTCTCGATAAACTTACGCACCTGATCGGCGGGTGCTGCGAAAGCAAACTCACGAGTGGTAGTACCGATAATCATCGGAATAGGAGCCTGCTGGCCATTCGCAAAGACCTGGTCCGCCGAACGTGTGATGGCCCACCCATCGATATTTGGTCCAATCAGCGGCAGCTGAGTTGGATCCTGCGGTGGAATTGATTTGAGCAAGTCGGTCGCCGACAGCTGACGCAAGTAGGGTATTGAGTCCTGGCCGGCGGGTGCTTTAGCAGTTTCGGTCAATTTCGCACCAGCTCTTTCGCTGGCGGCTAAAGGAGTCAGAGGTGGATTAACCGCTGAACCACTCTGCACTATTGCTTTCTGAAAAAGTCCTTTGGCCAGCGGTGACGTCATCAACAAACTCGTGTCCTGTGCGCCGGCAGACTGGCCGAAGACGGTGACGTTCTTCGGATCGCCGCCAAACTTTGCGATGTTGTCCTGGATCCATTTCAGTGCAGCGATCTGGTCCAACAAGCCGTAATTCCCGGAGGCATGATGGGCCGACTCTTTGGTTAATTCTGAATGCGAAAAGAAGCCGAAGATGCCGAGTCGATAGTTGGCGGTGACGAGAATGACGCCATGTTGGACCAAAGTGCCGTCCTTGTAGAGCGAACTCGACGCTGTTCCTCCGGCGTTTGCGCCTCCATGTATCCAGAACATCACGGGAAGTGGCGTTGGTGATTTCCAGGTTGGCGTAATCACGTTGAGATACAGGCAATCTTCTTTACTGGTTTCAGAGTCTCTCCGGTTCCAATCACCAAGGATTGCCTGGGCGCACGGTGCACCGAAACTCGTGGTCTCTTTTATATCGGACCATGGTTGAACAGGCATCGGCTCGCGCCAGCGCAAGTTCCCGACTGGTGGTTGAGCGAAAGGTATTCCAAGAAACTCGGCACCGCCTCCGGATCTTGTTGCTCCTTTGATCTTTCCTGTTTTTGTTTCGACTACGAGACTGTTATTGCTTTTCGAGGCAAGTGTCGGAGAGCGGTATGGAAAGTTGATGCAAACAAGAGTCAAGAGGACTATCAACAAGGGCGCAAAACCGAAGATCCAGGCTCGTCTCATAAATTTTCGACTCCGGAAGTTTCGAGTGTTGATTCCAAATATATTCTGGTTTGCCAATTTGTTGAAGCGTCGTGCCCAACAACTCTCGTCACAGATCCTCTAGCACATCACTGCTCAACCTCTTCTGCCGGACCGGCGCGCGTCCTCGCGGGCCGATTCCCGAACCCAACTTTAATTCACCAATAGACCTCGTTGTTTTTATTACTTGTCTCTTCTGGGATCAATTTTCCCTGGATGTAGAGAGCAGTCGACACGAAATAACACGAAAAGAAACCGACCGAATCAGAGGGTTCTGCCCAGTTTGGCACACCACCATTTTGCGTGGCTGCTTTACGCTTTGGCGATTATTTCTTACAGTTAGCAGCTTGTGCTCCCGTAGCTCAGCTGCATAGAGCGTCCGCCTCCTAAGCGGAAGGTCGCGCGTTGGAATCGCGCCGGGGGCACCACTTTGCTAAGGAAATTCATACCTCGCCTCATCATTTCGGCGTTTGTCCCGCAATTTTTCCTGGAGTCTGTGGCCCGAGGCGTGAATACGTGCCGGAGACAACTTGAAAAATTTCTTGACCAGCATTCAACGACCCAAGCGCCCGAACAGGATGCCTAAGCCATATCCAGTCCGACTTGGATACCCAGTCACGTCCTCAATTGTTCATCCGTCGGAAGACTGGCATGGAAGTTAGAGCCAAGAGTGATTACACTTAGATAAACAGGAGAACTCGCATGAATATTTCAGAGCCGAAAAGCCTGACGGTACCAGAAATCGGGCTAATTGCTGCGACACGCGGAGCGATCGGATTTGGAGCGGGTCTGTTGCTCGCAAATAAGTTCAAAGGCGAGCGGCGGAAGCTGCTGGGCTGGACTCTATTTTTATCGGGTCTTGCCAGCACCATTCCAATCGTCCTGCACATCTTTGGAAAGAAGACGACAGCAGGGGCGACGCACTGAGAGAGTCAAAATCCAGGAAATGATTTATCGCGATCGCATCGGTGCAGGAAAACAACCAACGGTGCGCCGGTGT
>DASROI010000201.1:0-39233 GCA_035646955.1 Pyrinomonadaceae bacterium | reverse complement strand
AGTCTCCAGATATCGTCGAGCTGTAGATGTCTCGAGACTCGGCCGACGCTACCGCGTGCCGGTACCGACCACGGCTGCCACCTGGACTTGCTTACCGCAGATCGGTAGAGGTGAGTCTCCAGATATCGTCGAGCTGTAGATGTCTCGAGACTCGGCCGACGCTACCGCGTGCCGGTACTGACCACGGCTGACATCTAGACCTGCTTACTTCAGATCGGTAACGGGTGAGTCTCCAGATATCGTCAAGCTGTAGGTGTTTCGAGACTCAGCCGACGCTACCGCGTGCCGGTACTGATCACGGCTGCCACCTGGACTTGGTTACTTCAGATCGGTAATTAGAACGGCGTCGCGAAGGAGGATTCCGCGGGTACAGGCCAACATCTTGCCGTCGCGAGAATAGGCAAAGCTGGTTATTAGACTGTCTTTGAAGTCAGTGAGCTGTTTGGGTGGACCACCACTCAACGTCTGGCTCCAGATGTTACTAGTGTTGTTGCTATTGATTGTATAAAGAATTGACTTGCTGTCTGCGCTCCATTGGATCAGCGTCAAAACCGTCCCACTTGGCGTAAGCTGAAACTCAGCAGGTTTGCCTCCATCGTTATTTTCAAACGGCGTTATAACGAGTCTGTTTGGAGGCGCAAAAGAATCGGCTGACGAAGGATAAGTAAAAGCGAGCCACTTACCGTCTGGCGAAACGACAGCCAATGTTGCGACGTGATCGCTTACGGGTGTCGCAGCTCCTCCATCTATCGAAACTTTAAAAGTGCTTGGCTTAAAGTTATCAACGTTGGTGTAAATTACCCATTTGCCGTCAGGCGTAAAGGATGGGTATGAGTCCGAAAGCCCATTCGTTAGCTGAATCGGATTGCTGCCATCGATATTAATTCGCCAGAGGTTACGACGCGTGGCTCTGGTGGACACAAAAACGATGTAGCGCCCGTCAGGAGATACGGTTGGAGTTAGATTAGCTGCACCATTCGAGGTTAACTGCCTGCGGTTCTTGCCATCCGGATCCGTTAGCCAGATGTCTGCATTTCCGGCTTCATTTGAAACGAACGCAATCTGCCCGTTTGTGGTCCAGGAAACGTTATTGCCGGCCGACGAGTAGAAGCCAATATTGCCAGTTGAAAGACTAACCGCGTTCGCCGCTCGGTCGCCCGGTACCAGCCAAAGATTGATCAATCCGGCCGCCTGGACAGTGGTCATGTTCTCGCCGTTTGCGGTTAGTCCAATCGCACGATAGGAGGTTAGATCATTTGTTATCCGGCGCCTTTCACCACTCGGATAGCTGACGATCCAATGTTGCGCCACGCCAGGATTGTCCCCTGCCACCACCAGTAATCCAGTCATGTCTGGCATCCACCACACCCGTGCTGAAAACGGCCAGGCTTCCTTTGCAGAAAACGCTTCGGTACCATCCGAAACTGAAAACGCTACGACCCTGCACGAGCTTCCTACTGTCGATACAGTAGCGGCAATTAACTTTCCGTCAGGCGACCACGATGGACCAGTAAAGAACAGGGGTGAGAAGCGTTCGGGGTT
Source organism: Pyrinomonadaceae bacterium (assembly GCA_035646955.1). GTDB lineage: Bacteria > Acidobacteriota > Blastocatellia > Pyrinomonadales > Pyrinomonadaceae > PSRF01. Next base: position 37,691 of record DASROI010000201.1, on the reverse strand, counting down.
TTTCTTCACCACCAATGCTTGTTCCGAGCCGCCCTCTACATTTTTGATCACCAGGGCAGTATCGTTTTGCGTTGGATAATTTCCCCTGATCAGAACAAAACGCTTTCCGTCTGGAGCAAAGCTGATTGGACCATCAAGACTTTCACCGAGCTTCACGGGTACACCGCCAAATACGGGTATGCGATACAACGTGCCGGAATCAAGATTTGTTTTAATAGCGTAGTACAGATCGTTGCCATCAGGTGAGAACGTTATCCCGAAATATCCTACGGGAGCTGGCTCTACGATCTGCTTGTCATTCGCAGTGCTGACCTGACGAATCCACAGACTTTGATTACTCCGGCTGCTCAATACGTAAACGATATATTTACCGTCAGGCGAAATTGTAGCGTCGATAACGTTGCCGGAACTCGTCAGGCGTGTGAGCTTGATGTTCCAGAAGTGCTCCATGGGCCGGGCCTTGTTAAAAAACTTGTAGAGCCCAAAACCGCCGAGTCCCACCAGCAGTACAAGGGTCGCGAGAAGGACGCCAGTCCCGACTTTGTGTCGCTTAATCTCAAGGCTCAACGACTCCGTGATTAGATTAATCGCACTCCGGCTATCAGTGTCCTGGGCCGGCAGACGGCTAGCCGTAGCGGCCCCCTGTGAGGAGTGAGGGGCTGTGTCATCGTTCGGATCAGGTAGCGTCGATCGTTCGAGCTTCGACTGAAAGTCTAGCTCTTGCTTTAGCGCTCGAAGGTCGAGCAATAAATCTTTGACAACCTGGTATCGCTCCTCCCTGTCCTTTCGCAACGCCTTATTAACGATACGATTCAACTCAGGTGGAACCCTGGCGTCGAGCTGCAACAACGTTGGCGGTTCAGTTTTCAAAATTGAAGCCAGCGTATCGCTCGGTGTTTCTCCGTCAAATGGTTTGCGGCGGGCAACCATCTCATATATGACAGTGCCCAAACTGAAGATGTCTGAACGTTCATCGACTCCGACTCCTCGCGCCTGTTCCGGAGACATGTAACCCGCAGTGCCGATCACGATTCCCGAACCGGTTCTCACTTGCATCGTGGGCGCTTCGAGAGCAACTGCCTGTGAGACATCCTCATTCAATTTGGCCAGTCCGAAATCGAGCACCTTGATGTAACCATCCGGTCGCAACATTATGTTCTCAGGCTTGATGTCGCGATGGATAATTCCAGCCTTATGAGCCGCAGACAGGGCGTCGGCGATTTGTGAGGCAATATCGATTGACTCAAAAAGGCGTAGCGCGGTATGTGACAGGCGCCGGCGAAGAGTCTCTCCTTCAACAAACTCGGTAACGATCACGTGGGTCGAATTAGTTTGAAGGATCTCGTAGATCGTAATGATGTTGGGATGATTGAGCGCTGATGCCGCTCTCGCTTCTTGTTCAAAACGTCGCAAGCGATCATTGTCCCTGGTGAATGAGGCGGGCAGAATCTTCAACGCTACCTTCCGATTAAGTCGTTTGTCCTGGGCCAGGTAAACTTCGCCCATTCCGCCGCGACTAATGAAGGCGAGGATCTCGTACGATTCGATGCGCTGCCCGGGCTTTAATTCTGTGCGCCCTTCTACAAGTGATTGGGCGGCCAATTGAAAGGCCGGTTCGTCGATAAATTCTCCGGATTTCTCGTGGGAAGCGATTAAGGATTCAACCTCGGTGCGAAGCTCGGCATCATTTGAGCAAGCCTGGTCCAGAAATACCCGGCGCTCTTTCTGCGGGTACTTGATTGCGGAATTGAAGATCTCCTTAACTTGTTCCCAACGTTCGGGGGTCATATATAAGTCTCATCAAAAGAAAATGCTGCTCAGCTTCGATCGCATGTTCTGCAACAAAGAACTACGGGTGTTCCAAAGGGAAATGACCAACCTGGCGCTCTGAAAACAGGGTTCCACTTATAACGCGGATTTTTCGGAGAAACTACCTCAAATTGTCTGAGCTTGCATTTATTCGAGCTTTCTCCGCAGCCAGGCCCGGGCCATTTTCCAGTCTCTCTCAACGGTAGCGTGAGAAATCTTCAGAACCTCTGCAGTCTCCTCGATCGAGAGCCCGCCAAAAAACTTGAGCTCCACGATGCGTTCTTGCTGAGGGTCCATTTTCGACAGTTCCTCTAAGGCTTCATTCAGGGCCAAAAAGTCGATTCCGGGCTCATCCACAAATGCTTCTGCGCTGGTGATCGACAATCGACGTTGACCGACTCCACCCCGTTTGACTGCCTGGTGCTGGCGGGCGTGGTCGACCAGGATTCGCCGCATTAGTTGAGCCGAAATGCCAAAAAATTGGGCACGGTTTTGCCAGCGGGCATTTTTTTGGTCCACCAATCGGAGGTAGGCTTCGTTGACAAGGGCCGTAGGTTGAAGAGTGTGGCCCGGACGCTCACGGCGAAGGTAATTAGTGGCAAGCCGTCGAAGCTCGCTGTAGACGAGTGGCATCAACCGCTCAAGCGCTTGTTTATCGCCTTTGCTCCAATCAACTAGTAGTTGAGTGACGCCTTCATCCTGCACAAGGGGGCTCCGCCTGAAAAGCAAAATGGTTAACGGCTTCATTTTACACTAGAGGGACCGATCGGCGGGTCAGGGGTCGAAGGCCAGGATGTTGAGCGATGGATTCTATTCGAATCAGCCAATGACCGATACAGTACCGCGAGCGAAGCGACCGGATGCCACGCTCAAGAGGCTATGAGAATAAAAGTGATATGGGTGTGACATCCGGTCGCTGCGCTCGCGGTACCGTACCTGTCCAGCCCTACTTTTTCGGGCCAATTTGCATGAGGTATCGCAAAGACAGGTAACCCGCAAATCGAATTGGTCATTGACCAATAGGTCCCCCCTGATCATTCCACTCCTGGGCACTGACTCCTATTTAAGGTCGGCGAGCCAGACGTTGCCGGTGAGTTCTGAGTATTCGTAGACAATTTGATCACCTTGAGGAGACCAGGTTGGGTATCGGACGAATGAATTGGGCCTGGTGTAATTCGTCACTTGCTTCTGCACTCTTGTAGAAACAGAAATCCACCAGATATTCCACACGCCATCCCGCAAGGCTGCGAATGCGATCTTGTCACCATCGGGAGACCAACTCCCGGTCCAACTTTGGCCCGGCTCTGAATTTAGCTGCACGGGAGTTCCACCTTCGGCCGGAACGATTGCAACGTAAGTGTCATCATTGCGTTTCAACTCACCCGCCAGCCACTTTCCATCCGGTGACCAGGCGGGAAAGCCAAAAAGCTCTTTATCAAACGTCAACTGCTTTTCAGTTCCACTATCAACTGAATAGGACCAGAGGTTTACACTCCCCTCACTGTAGGCATTAAACGCAATTGTCTTACCGTCTGGCGATAACCTGCAAAAAGGAAGGTGCCGCTGCAACTTCGTCAGTGTCTTTTGCATTCCTGTATTCACTGCCGTCGTCGTTAGATAGCTGCTGTCATCATGAAACGAAATGCTCAAAAGCCGATCGCCATCCGGCGTCCAGCCAACAATTGAGCTAGGGTCGGTAGTAACCTGGAAGCGATCGTTACCATCGTTACCAACAGTCCAAACACTCCCGGCAAATCCTGCTATCCAAACGGTGTAAGCAACCTTACTTCCGTCATTAGAAAAAATCGGATTCGTCTTTCTTGCACTCGTGTCTTCAACGAAAGCGGCAGGCGGTCCGGTACGTTCTCCTGAAGTCTTGGAGACAGGTACCGACCAGAGATTCCCTTTTTGCCGAACGACACTGCTGACGACTCTTTTTCCATCAGCTGAAAAACTGAGGTGTCGCACCTGGGCCATTGCAGGGTTGGCGATCTGTTCCGGTTTGCCTGACGGTTCACCATCAACAGAAAGCGGTATGCGCCAAACACCTCCTGAAACAACCATGATGTACTTTCCGTCGGGAGCATAAACTGGATCAAAAAACTCTCGATCCGCCGGAGTCAATCTCTTAAGGTTCGCACCAAATGCGGTCATGGACCAAACACTAGAGCTTGAGATGCTGTTCGCCACAAACGCAATGCTCTTGCCGTCGGGCGACCAGACCGGCGAACCATGCCCGCCTAACGGGTTTCCTGGCCTCGTCAGTTGAGACGCGTTACCTCCCTGGACCGAAACGATCCAAATACTTGATGACGGTGCAGCAGCCGACGTCGTGCTGATATCACTGAGGCCGTCCGATTGGAAAACTAATCGCGAACTATCCGGCGACCATGATGGCCGAGAACCAAAGTCAACTATTTGCCGCGGACTACCTCCGCCGGCCGGAATTAACCAGATACCTCGCCGCAGTTGTGAGTAGTAAGCAATCCACTTCCCGTCGGGTGACCAACTCGGCTGGAGGTTCTGCTGCCCATCTGAAGTTAGCTGATTCTCTTTCGCGCCCGGCATTACCCCGCGCGCATAAATTTCAAACTTGCCATTATGATCAGAACTATAGGCAACCGAATTTCCATCAGGCGATAAGGTTGGAAAGAGGTCCAGGCTGGTCCAGGTTGTGATCTGAGCGCTACGAAGAACTATCGGCCTTGTCCTTCCAAAAGCCAGGTTCTCCAATTTTCCACTTTTCAACAGTACGAAGAATATTCCCAGGGCTATTGCGACACCGACCAGCAGCAGGAACGTAGGATTGACCCGAAAGTGCCGGCCAGCCTGCGTCGTATTAGCAACTGGAAGATCTTCGTTGATCTGTTCTCCACGAGGCGACTCTTCGGAGCGCGGCGGTGGAGTGAACTCGCGGACCGCGACCGGCGCAATAAAGCGATAACCTCGCCGCGTAATCGTCTCAATATATCGAGGAGCTTCCGCGTTATCGCTAATCGCATGGCGCACTTCTTTGATCGATCTACTTAGAGCGTTGTCGCTGACAAACTTTTCTTTCCATACTGCTTCGATCAACTCTGACTTTTCGACTACGCGTCCCTGGTTCTCAATAAGAAAGACGAGAACATCAAAGGCCCTTGGTGTGATCTCAATGAGTTGGCCGTCCTTCTCGACCCGAAAATTAGCAAGATCCACAATTACGTCATCGAATACGAATTGTTGGAGTGAAGGCGAAGCTGGTGTAAGCGTACTCATGATTCGAAACCTTGATACAGATAGATGCTCAGCTATGTACGTTTAATCAGGGTACTTCGGACCAGACAAAATCAATTGAAGTCCATCTACAGAACACCGCCGCCTCGCGCAACGGCAATTCAAAATTAAGGTAAGAATGGAATTGATCGAACGGTCACGGTTAAGTCACCGGACAATCAGAGAACCGTCATTACAGATACCGACCATGGGCCTATAGTTCCTGAGCCTGACAAATTAGTCGTCCGGATGGCGAAAAAGTTTGAGGGAGTTTGTCGGGGACCTCCGCGTTAAGTAAGTGAGAGACGAAAACAAAAGATTCACTCTCAAAAATCGGACAAAAAGCCAATAAATTGGCCAACGGATGGGTTGCCGGTGAAGAGAGGAATGAAAAAGGAGTAGACAAATGAAAAAGCAAGCCCTGACAACAATAGCGATCACGATTCTTCTGACTTTGGTTTCGGCCGTTAAAACGAGCGCGCAATCTGTCAATCAACAGCTCGTAGCGGACATTCCGTTCTCTTTCACAGTAGCCAACGAAAACTTGCCAGCTGGTACTTACACCGTCACGGTCGTCAATCCCGCTTCCGACCAAAAGGTGATCAGAATTAGCAGCCTTGACGGTAACCGGAGCGCAATGATCCGCATGATGCCGGTGGTGGCAGCTGAGCAGTCAGATAGCCACCTGGTATTTCGACGTTATGGCGAACATCATTTTCTGGCTCAAGCCTGGACCAGTGGCGACGCGTATGGACTGGAATCGAGAAAGTCTAAGACCGAGCGGTCCATCGGAAAAGATCTGGCAAGTAATGGCCAACAAATTGAAACGCTAGCACTCAAGCGACGTTAGTCAGGTGTCAATCACGCTAACACGCGAGCGAGACGACAGTGTTTAGTCTGAAGGTGTCAGCGAGCAGATAGTTGGGGAACTCCCTGCAAGCTGAACGTAAGCGACGGCCCGAAGTCCAACTGGACTTTGGGCTGTTTGCTGTGCGGACGAAATGTCCAGTTGGCCTTTATGCGTTCTTGGCCTTTGATCTTTGGCCTTTGATCTTTGAATCTATCAGATAGTGTTCGTATCAAGTTCAAAGATCAAAGACCAAAGCTCAATATTCCAAACTTCTTCCCTTCACGGGCGCTTCTAGCATAGACTCCCTCGCGCTCTCCTACTTCAATCGACGCCCCGGTTCGAATGAGCACAATCCCCGAGAAAACATCAGTTCGCACAGAAGCAATCGCCGGTATCACAACCTTTTTCACAATGGCCTATATCGTCATTGTTAATCCTTCAATACTCTCAACGCCGGGCACCGGCATGGCCTTCAGCGGAGTACTGACAGCCACAGTCCTGGTCTGTTTTCTGATGACTCTTTTTATGGGTGTCTACGCGAAACTTCCGTTCGCCGTTGCTCCCGGAATGGGTCTCAACGTCTTTTTCACTTTCACCATTATCTTGACGCAACGTGTCTGGTGGCAGGTCGCCCTCGGGATCGTCTTTTGGGCAGGAGTTCTTTTTCTCCTGATCTCAGTCACGCCAATCCGCGAAACAATCGCAAAAGCGATTCCAAGCGAACTGAGAATCGGAACCGCCGCAGGCATCGGAATATTTCTAACCTTTATCGGTTTAAAAAACGCCGGTTTCATTGCTGCCGATCCCGTCACTTATGTAAAGCTCGGTGCTCTCGACTTGAAATCTATACTGACTATCGCTGGATTTGTCTTGACCGTTATTTTGATGATCAGAAAGAGCGTGTTCGCATTTTTGTCCGGAATATTTTTGGTGACTCTGATCGCCTGGATTGCTGGCTTCGTAAAAGCTCCGGAACATCTTTTTAGCGCCCCGGATTTTCACACCGTCTTTCTCAAACTCGACATTTTTGGAGCCTTAAAACTTTCGTTACTACCAGCAATCATCGCCATATTGTTTACAGATCTATTCGACTCGATCTCCACTTTCATCGGCGTCGCGCACGCGTCAAACCTGCTCGACGACAATGGAAATCCACGCAATTTGCGACAGGCTTTAATTGTCGACTCGGTCGCAACCCTCGGAGCCGGCGTTGTGGGAAGTTCTTCGGGAACCGCGTATATCGAGAGTATTGCCGGAATTAGTGTTGGTGGGCGTACCGGGCTGACTTCAGTATTCACGGCGTTATGTTTCTTACCTTGCCTTTTTCTGGCGCCTTTAGCTGGAATGGTTCCCCCGTATGCAACGGCGCCGGTCTTGATACTCGTAGGCGCGTCGATGTTTAAAAGTGTCGGCCAGATTCGATTTGAACGAATAGAAGAGAGTCTTCCAGCGTTTTTGACTATAATCCTCATCCCCCTGACCGTGTCGATTACCCAGGGTATTCTCTGGGGTTTCATTTCTCATGTCGGCCTTTATCTAATTGTCGGTAGGCGAAAAGATATTCACCCGGTAATGTTTATACTCGCAGCGATCTCAGTCGGTCTTTTGGTACTCGAGAACATCAAATTGTCTTGAGTCAGTCTTGCTGTCCTGAATCACAATCTGTCGCTTTAGAAATAAGAGGTACCCGATGCAAGTTGCAACCAAGTCCCTGAATCTGTCTTCACTATTTTTGGTTTGTTTACTGTTCTCCCCACACAGTGTATTTGGTCAGGCATCGCCAACTCCCACGCCGGACGATCGAGGTATCGGCATACAAAGCAATACATCTACGAGCGCGAGCTCAGGCAGCCAGCAAGGTCGCGAAGCTAAGCCGGAACTGGTTCTTCAAACTGGCTACAACAATTTGTTCGGCGCTACGAAAATGCTTTTTAGTCCTGACGGACGTCTGCTCGCTACCGGTACTTATCGCAGCTCCACCGTTAAGCTTTGGGAAACAGCAACTGGACGAAAATTGCGCGAACTTTCAACCGGAACCCAAAGCACTTCCAGCCTGGCGCCGTCCGTTGCCTTCAGCCGAGACAATCGCCTGATCGCAGTGGCGGCCGGAGATAACGTTATTAAAGTTTGGGAGGTGAGCAGCGGCCGCGAGTTGCAGTCGTTGGCTGGGCCACAAGGCTCAATAATGTCGGCCTTTGGAATCTATTTTTTAGCGTTCACTCCCGACAATCGGATAGTGAGCGTTAGTGATGCTATTCGAATTTGGGATGCCACAACCGGCAAAGAGATTCGTGCAATCGAGTCTGGCTCTGACCTTTCAGGACTGAGTGTTACCGGAAGCGGACTGGCGTTGACGCCGGATGGTAACCAATTGGCTCTGATTGATGGTGGAACTGAATCGCGTGTTAAGTTAATGGATCTCAACACCGGTCGCGAAGCCAAAGAATACAAACTTCCGGACAAACAGATCGACGCTCTGCACGTAGCATTCACGCCCGATGGACACACCGTCGCGGCTGGCGTCGACGATAAGCATCTAAAGTTTTGGGATTTATCTTCTAAAAGCGACCGCGATCTTGGACCAGTCACTAAAGACTTCCCACAAATCGAGTTCAGCCGTGACGGAAAACTGCTGGCGCTCTCTGAAAACTACACCGTCAAAATTTGGGACGTAAGCACGCAAGGTCTGATCTCGACAATCAAGGTCCCGAATAGCGGCGCGTTTGGGGCTCAAGGAGCAGACTCCTACGTAGCTTTTAATGACGACGGTAAGAACGTCGTTACCGGCGGTTTTGATACTCCGACTGTTATCTGGGAAACCACTTCCGGCAAACAACTTTCGAAGTTATCCGGCCGAACAAACCTGGCCTATGAAGTCGCGTTCAGCGCTGACGGGAATCAGCTTTCGTCAGGCGGCAAGACTCGTTGGGACCTGAGAACTGGTCGCGGACTCAAAGTTGGTACAACTGCTGACAATTTCTGGAGAAGTGTTCAAAGCCCTGATGGAAAGTTAATCGCCGTTACCAAGGGAAACAGCGCCGAGATCGAGATTTTTGATGCGGCAAGCGGTCGTAAAACGCAGACTTTGAGTCCCGGGGGCGATCCGGGCATGGCAGATCATCTACACTTCAGTAGCGATGGAACATCGCTCCTTACAACTTACAATCCTCGACCCGATCAGATCACGGCTGGTCGATCTGTTCCAACCAGCACCCTAAAAATCTGGGACGTTAAGTCAGGTCGCGAAGTGCGCACCATAAACGCCGGCACAAGTACTATTGAAGCGCGATTCAGTTCTGATGGGCGTACGATTGGGACGATTGAACAGATGGGCCAGGTGTCGTTGTGGGACGTCAGTTCAGGCAGCAAGATTCGCGACTTAACGACCTCGCCAATGAGCCGGCTCGCCAACATGAGCAATCTCCCGAATATTGCCAACATGAGAAATCCGAAGGCGATTGCCGCCGCCATGCCTAACATGAATGAAATCTCAGAGATGATGACCAACACCATGGGCGCACTCTCTGCCGGTACTGTGGGCCGTAACGTTACGTCCATAGCTTTTAGTCCTGATGGCCGAATCATCGCTACTGGAGGTGTCGAGTCGAAATCAAACTTCGACATGGCGGCGATGATGTCGCAGGCTCAGAAAGGTTCGCGGAAGGGCCAAAAGCAACAAGATCCGAACGACCTGATGAAAGACTTCAAAGTCGAAGCGATCGGTCAGGTTAAGTTATGGGATGCAGCGACAGGTAGCGAGATTGGCGCGCTAAAAGGTCATGGGAAAGGCGTGACGCAGGTGACCTTCAGCCGTGATAGTCGACTACTCGCCTCGAGCAGCTCAGACAATACGATCAAAATTTGGGATGTTGCGGCTCGAAAAGAACTAAAAACGCTTCGAGGTCACAGCTCGAATGTTGAGTCGATAGATTTCAGTCCGGACGCGCGCCTCATTGCATCTGCTAGCGAAGACGGCAGCACCTTCCTGTGGGACGCTCAATCCGGTGAACAACTCTTGACGATGATCTCTCTCGACGAGGGAGATGAATGGATGGTGGTGACGCCTCAAGGTCTTTTTGATGGGACACCCCAATCATGGAACCAAATTCTCTGGCGTTATAACCAGGAGACTTTTAATGTTGCGCCGATCGAGTGGTTCTTCAACGAGTTTTATTATCCTGGACTGTTATCCGATATTTTTTATGGTAAGCGACCGCGTGTTTCTCAAGATGTTTCGAAAAAGGACCGGCGGCAACCAGTCGTAAAGCTGTCTCTCCCGGGCGATATCCCTGCATCAGGCATTACGTCTCGCACAGTAAAAGTAAAGATAGACGTTACGGATGCTCCAGCCGATAAAGACAATCCGAAAGGTAGTGGTGCCCAGGACGTGAGACTTTTCCGAAATGGCTCGTTGGTAAAGGTCTGGCGGGGAGACGTATTGAATGGAAGACAGAACTCGGCAACACTTGAAGAAGAAATAACTGTCACAGCCGGGCCAAACCGGTTGGTGGCGTATGGATTCAACAAGGACAACGTTAAGAGCAAAGACTCGCCGCTTATCTTTAATGGCGCTGATAGTCTGAAGCGAAAAGGGACGGCTTACATAATCGCTGTAGGTTTAAATGATTATGCGAACAGCCAGTACAATTTGAAATACGCAGTGGCCGATGCACAGAGTTTTGCGGACGAAATGCGTTTGAAGCAATCGCAGGTAGGAGACTTCGAACGCGTTGAGGTGGTGGCGCTCATAAATGAAAATGCGACGAAGGCAAACATACTGGCAGCATTACGGCGGCTAACCGGCGCGGCAGATGCACCAACCCTGAAAGCAACAGCTCTCGACAGTCTGAAGCGAGCACAACCGGAAGATACAGTAATAATTTATTTTGCTGGTCACGGTACGGCCCAGGCGCAGCGGTTTTATTTGATTCCTCATGATCTCGGTTATGAAGGTGATCGAACGAAACTGACCGAAACAGGTTTGAAGTCAATCCTGGCGCACAGTATTTCTGATCTTGAAATTGAACAGTCTGTCGAAGGAATTGACGCGGCCCACATGTTATTGATTATTGACGCTTGTAACTCAGGGCAGGCGCTTGAAGCAGAAGAAAAGCGGCGTGGTCCAATGAACTCAAAAGGACTCGCTCAGCTTGCTTACGAAAAAGGCATGTATATTCTGACGGCCGCGCAGAGTTTTCAGGCAGCCCTGGAAGCTGCTCAGTTGGGCCATGGTTTACTAACTTATGCGCTGGTCGAGGAAGGGCTGAAGACACCTGTGGCGGACAACGAACCAAAGGATGGGGTGTTACAGGCGCGTGAGTGGCTTGATTTCGCAACCGATCGCGTACCGCAGATGCAACAGGAAAAGATGAATGACGGCCGCGGCGTAACCCTTGCTTTCACAGAGGGGGAAAAGGATATCGCAGAACCAGAGAAACGGTCTGTCCAACGACCCCGCGTCTTCTATCGACGGGACATGGAACAAAACCCCCTCGTGATCGCAAAGCCTTAGGCTGTCGGTTGTTCATTGTTCGTTGTTCATTACTGATTAGACCACGAACCACTTACTCGACCACGGACTACTGACTACGGACCACGGACTACTGACGGACTACTGACCAAAAAGATGCCAGATCACCCATTCGGTAAATCGATTCCAAGAAAAGAAGGCCGCAAAAAGGTCACAGGCGAAGCTCTGTATGTTGACGATCTTTCTTTCGACGGAATGCTCCATGGCGTTACGGTCCGAAGTCCAGTCGCTCGTGGCAGGATCAAAAACATTCTGTTCGAAGGTGACTTACCGTGGGATGAATTCACGATAGTAACCGCCAAAGATATTCCCGGTGGAAATTTCGTTGCGCTCATCCTGAACGACCAGCCATATCTCGCGGCGGAGATGGTTAATCACCCTGAAGAACCAGTGGTCCTGCTGGCCCATCAGAACAAATATCTTCTCGAGGAAGCCCGCCGTAACGTCCGCATCGAAATCGATGAACTGCCTCCAGTCTATTCGCTTGAAGATTCATTGGCCCGCAAAGCAATCATCTGGGGCGAAGACAACATCTTCAAGAAGTTCTTAGTTGATAAAGGAAATGTAGAGGATGTTTGGTCCAGCGCGCACCTTATCATAGAAGGTGAATACCATACCGGCGCCCAGGAGCAACTCTACATCGAGAACAATGGTGCGATTGCTATTGCCAATAGCGAAGACGGCGTAACCGTTTGGGGCTCGATGCAATGTCCCTATTACGTCCACAAAGCCCTGGTCAAGTTATTCGATTTGACCGAGGACAAAATCAGGGTCATTCAGACAGAAACAGGCGGCGGATTTGGCGGTAAAGAAGAGTATCCATCGATGATTGCCGGTCATGCGGCATTACTGGCCTGGAAGTCGGGAAAGCCTGTAAAGATGATCTACGATCGCGCGGAGGACATGGTTGCCACCACCAAGCGACATCCTTCCAAGACTCGGCATAAGACTGCCGTCTCTGCCGATGGAAAATTGCTCGCGATGGAGATCGAATTCATCATTGACGGTGGCGCCTATTGCACTCTGTCGCCGGTCGTCCTGTCCAGGGGCACAATTCACGCCGCTGGTCCATACTATTGTCCCAACGTTCGAATCAAGAGTCAGGCTGTCGCAACTAATGTTCCTCCGCATGGCGCATTCCGGGGCTTCGGTGCGCCGCAAAGCATATTCGCACTCGAACGTCACTTCGATAAGGTCGCCCGTAAACTTGGTCTAACAGCCGAAGAATTTCGACGACGAAACTTTATTCACGAAGGCGAAACAACCGCGACGAGCCAGGAGATTCGTGAGCGAGTCGACATGGAAGGCTTGCTTAACAAGGCTTTGGAATTAACCGATTATCACGCGAAGACCAGACGGTTTGCAGCCGAACGTGGCAGCAGAGTCAGGCGCGGAATTGGATTCGCTTCGTTCATGCATGGGGCCGGATTTACCGGCTCGGGCGAGGTCTATTTGCAATCGGTAGTGGGAGCCGAAGCGACTGCCGATGGTCATGTGCAATTACTTGCGGCTAGCACTGAGATCGGCCAGGGAACGAATACGATTTTTTCACAGATCGCGTCCGAAGCACTGGGAATAGATTTTGACTTGATTGAAGTGCTGCAACCCGATACCAGCAAAGTCCCAAACAGTGGTCCAACTGTTGCCTCGCGGACTGCAATGGTAGTGGGAAAACTCGTGGAGTCGGCCGTTTTAGGATTGAAGCAGACTTTGATCGGTAGCGGCTTTCTTCCTGAGGCCTACTCGTCCCAGGACTTTCAGAAGGCCTGCGGGGAATATATCGATCGTTTTGGTTCACTAAAAACGGCAGCTACCTATCAACCTCCACCAAACGTTCATTGGGACGACGAAAAATATCAAGGCGACGCATACGGAGCTTATGCCTGGGCCGTTTACGTGGCGCAAGTAGCTTTCGACGAGCTGACTTATGAAGCCCATGTAGAAGATTTTGTAGCACTACAAGAAGTTGGCCGAGTGATTAACCCTGTGCTTGCCGCTGGACAGATTGAAGGTGGCGTAGCGCAAGCAATCGGCTTTACCTTATTTGAGAATGTCGTGTGGAAGGATGGACGTATGGTCAACAACCAGATGACCAATTACATTATCCCTACACCTGCAGACATTCCGCCTATCAAAGTTTACTTTCAGGAAAATCCCTATGCGTATGGTCCAGGTGGCGCCAAGGGTATTGGAGAACTGCCAATGGATGGAGCGGCCCCCGCGATCTTGAATGCCATCGAGAATGCGACTGGACTGGTATTTACTGAAGTGCCTTTACTACCCGAGAAACTGATGGAAGGGATGCTCGCTCAATCTTGAGCGCGAAAAGCGTGAGTTCTCAACAAACCATCCAATTTACCGTCAACGGGAAAACGGAAAAGAGGAACCTCTTTCCGATGGCCCGATTACTCGACGTGTTGCGAGAAGAGTTGAAGTTGACCGGGACGAAGGAAGGGTGTGGCGAAGGTGAGTGTGGCGCATGTACAGTGTTGATTGATGGACAGATCGTGAATAGCTGCCTCGTCCCCGTGGCCCAGATCGAGGGATCGAACATTAAGACTATCGAAGGGGTCGCCCAGGAAAGCAATCTCCACGCGGTCCAACAGGCGTTTATTGACCACGGCGGAGCGCAATGTGGTATCTGCACGCCCGGAATGGTGCTGGCTGCCATCAACCTGCTCGACCGAAATCCCACCCCATCCGAGAGTGAGATTCGCACCGGGCTCGCCGGCAATCTCTGCCGCTGCACGGGCTACATGAAAATTTTTGAATCAATCGTGAAAGCGTGTCAGTCAAATCGTTGAAATGCGTGCTTACATCCCAGGATATGAACTCGTAACTCCAACCTCGCTTAACGACGCTCTGAAGCTAATCGCGGAGCCTGGTTGGAAGCCATTTGCCGGTGGCACCGACCTGATGGTGCTGCTTGAGTCAGGAAAACTTGAGCCTCGAAGATACATCAACATCTGGCCCCTTGATGAACTAAGAGGAATTGAAGCGACGCCAGACTCGATCACACTAGGGGCCCTTACTACCTATACCGACGTCCAGGCCAATCAAATTTTACGCAAAGAGTTTCCCATGTTGTGCCAGGCTGCAAGTGAAACCGGCGGGCTCGCCATTCAGAATCGCGGCACTATTGGAGGAAACATAGCAAACGCTTCACCTGCAGCTGACACAACTCCAGCTTTGCTGGCATACGATGCAGAAATCGAACTCCGTTCGAAAGATGATTCGCGCTGGCTGCCTTACCAGGGATTTCACACCGGCTACAAGCAGATGTTGCTTCGACCAGACGAGTTGTTGACCAGGATTCGCCTACCTCGGAACAAGTCAGGCTGGACGCATTACTTTCGGAAAGTAGGTACGCGTAAGGCCCAGGCAATCTCCAAAGTATGCTTTTCAGCCGTGGCCCATGTACATGACGACCGTGTCGTGGATACGAGGCTCGTTTTTGGCAGTGTCGCACCGGTTGTCATGCGCTGTGTAAACGTCGAGAATGAATTGCGGGACAGGGTAATCAACACAGACTTAATCAAAAGTGCCGGCCAGATCTTGCGAAAAGAGATCGCCCCGATTGACGACATCAGATCTTCGGCACCTTACAGACTTCAAGTAGCGCTAAACTTACTCACAGATTTTCTGTCCAATTTAGGTTCACAGCCCAAACACTGACAATGCTCGTCGCTAGGTCCAACGACCGTTTTCGCCGATTCAACCTTAAGGAATTCATCTGTCTGCTATTGCTTATTGTCGCGACTGATCTTTGGTCTCAACTTACTGTCGGACAAGACAAGGATGGAACCTTTGAGGGTCTGGTAAATGGAGTTCGTGTGAATCTGTTCGAAGGCACTGTCTCTTTCGACCGCGATAATTCGCAGGAAAAAGTCTCGACCGGCCTGGAACTTCATGATGGAGACAGGGTCGTTAGCGCAAGTTCCAGTCGGGCAGAGGTCCTCTTACAACCGGGAAACTACATGCGGCTTGCCGGCGAGACGCAAGTGCAGTTTCTTAGCACGGCTTATGACCGCCTTCGATTACAGCTGAATGCGGGAGCATTGAATTTCGAGTTGCTGAATGATCCATGGGTCGCTCCTCTAACCGAAGCCGTTGGTCGTTATGATCTCATCCGCGTCATCACTCCTTCAGGTGAAATCCTGATCGTTCAGCCAGGAGTGATGCGAATAAATCTCGCCAGCGATAACTCGGTCGAGGTCGTAGTGCGAAGTGGGACTGCAATCTTCGATGGACAGTTCATTAAAAGTAAAAAGATTGGCGTCAAGAAAAATGGAGTACTTACGATCAGCGACCGAAATCCAAAGCTCGAAGATGATTTCGACAGCTGGTGCCACTCGCGCGCCGAGGAACTGATAAAGACCAATCGCGCACTCAAGAAGGATCCGCTCTGGATAAAAACGCATGAAGACGGAAAAGAGCCGGCCGTCGATTACGACGATTCAGAGGAGCCTGCAACCGGCGGCGCATATGTGGTCTCTGCTAGACCAGGGACAGTTCTCTTTGCTGATACTGGCGTCGAAATCATCCACGATAAACACGATTGGCAAGCCGTTGACGAAAAAACCGAGCTCCAACCTCAAGACCGCCTACGGACGGAGCCTTTCAGCCGACTCGAGCTATCAATCTTCCCGGATATAACCCTGAGGCTGGATGGAAACTCTGAACTCTTGTTGGACGCTCTTACTAACGAAGGCGTCACACTGAGACTCGTCCGAGGCTCTATGATTGTGGACGCAGCAATTTTTAATCAAAAAAACTTGCCTCCAATTAAGATCGGCGGCGTGTCAACAATAGTAACCATCGTTGATAACGGTACCTACCGAGTCGACTCGAAATCCCGTGACGAACAAATCACTGTTCGAGAGGGAAAAGTTTTGTTATCAGGGCGTTCGGTTGGCGGTTGTCGATCAATAGTAAATGCGGTCGTCTCTGATTGCGGGAAGAAACGAAATGACAATTTCGACTACTGGAGTCAGTCGCGGGGTGAAGGAGTCGCGTTCAATGGACGCGCTTTGGCTTCGGCTTTGCTGAAGCGGCGAAAGTCTGACCTGAGAGACCGAGGATTCTGGTATCTTGTATCAAGCGCGCAGCAGTTCACGTTCGTTCCTTTCAACCTGAAGACTTTCCAATCACCCTATGGTGGCGAATATTCAGTCGCACTAAGTTCCAAACAGATGCGCTGGCGAATGCCGATGCCGAGACCTCTCGGTAATCCTTTCCCTGGCAGACGTTTCCCCTGATGTGAGCTAAAGGAAGACAAATGACAAACAATCCCCAGTTAAGTTTTCAACGCGGCGTCGTCCGACCAGTCGAGTGTCTTAAAGGCGGGTGGGAACTCATCAAGGATCAATATTGGCTCTTCCTGGGAATGACCATCGTGGGAATGTTGATTGGTTCGGCGCTTCCAATGGCCATTCTCTTTGGCCCAATGATGTGTGGTCTCTACCTGACATTTTTCAAAAAACGCCGTGGAGAGCCTATTGAGTTTGGCCTGCTGTTTAAGGGTTTCGACTACTTTGGACAATCAGTAATTGCAACTCTATTTCACATCATTCCGATTCTGGCGGTCGCCGTCCCCGCGTATTTCGGGTTTTACATAGGCATCATTCTGGTTGCCGTAGCATCGCAGGGCAGCGACCAGGGTGCAGTGACTGGCGTGCTGTTTATGTTGCTCTTCGCAGTCTTCTTTCTAATCCTGATGCTGGCCATAATTCTGATTTCGATCGGATTTCTATTTGCATATCCCCTGATTGTAGAGCGCCGGTTGCAGGGATTCGACGCAGTGAAGCTTAGCTTCAGGGCGGCTTTCGCAAACTTCTGGGGACTGCTCGGGCTGATGTTCCTGGGTTACCTGCTGAGCATTGCCGGACTCTTTGTGTTCATCATTGGAGTCTATCTCGCGGTGCCCATAACGTACGCGGCGATTGCTGTTGCGTACGAGCAGGTTTTTGGACTCGCTGATCAAAACAGCATCCAACCGAATTTGCCTCCTCCACCTCCACAATTTTCTTAAACGGGATTTGCGCTGGATATGGACCTGATAATTCGCGGGCAGTCTGTTGTCTTGCCGCAACGTATCGAGCCGGCCGCGATCCATGTCCGCGAAGGCCGGATAGTGTCGATTACCGACTACGATCAGATCGACTCGGGGTCACCACTGGTTGAAGCGAAGCAGAATGAGGTGGTGATGGCGGGACTGGTGGACACTCACGTTCATATCAACTCGCCAGGTCGAAGCGATTGGGAAGGTTTTCCGACAGCTACCAAGGCCGCCGCCGCCGGCGGAACAACAACAGTTATCGACATGCCTTTAAACTCAATTCCTCCAACTACAACCACTGAAGGATTTGAGACCAAGCTTTCCGTCGCCAGGAATAATTGTTTTGTTGACGTGGGCTTTTGGGGTGGTGTCGTACCCGGAAATACTTCGGAGTTGCGTGGTCTCAAAGAGGCGGGAGTCGTCGGGTTCAAGTGTTTCCTTGTGCCATCCGGCGTCGATGAGTTCCCTAATGTCACTGAAGAAGATCTGCGCGTCGCGATGCCCGAGCTCACGCGACTCGATTCGCTGCTAATCGTGCACGCAGAGTTACCTGGTCCGATCGACCACGCGACTCCGAGCTTTAGCGGTCCGCCTTCAACCTATGCCGGTTTCCTCCATTCACGACCTCGATCGGCCGAGAATCTCGCCGTAGAGTTGATGGTGAAGTTAAGCAGAGAATTTGAAACTCGAGTACACATCGTTCACCTATCGTCATCAGACGCACTCTCGCTATTGAAGGACGCCAGAGCTTCCGGAGTTAGAATCTCGGCTGAAACATGTCCTCACTATCTTCATCTGGCTGCTGAGGACATTCCCGCAGGCGCAACCCAGTTCAAATGCTGTCCTCCAATCCGCGAGCGGTCCAATCGTGAGAAGCTTTGGGACGGTTTGCGCGACGGCGTGATCGATCTAATTGTATCGGACCATTCTCCATGTCCTGCCAGTTTAAAGTTGCAGGAGAGCGGTGATTTTCTTGCTGCGTGGGGTGGAATTGCGTCGCTTCAGTTGCGATTGCCAATCGTTTGGACTGAGGCGAAAAAGAGAGGCTTTACTCTCCGGGATTTAGCTCAATGGTTGAGCCTCGGTCCGGCTACGCAGGTAAAGTTGCAACATCGAAAAGGATCAATTGCGGTAGGTAACGATGCGGACTTGATTATCTGGGATCCTCTTGCCGAATTTAAGGTAGACGCGGCAAAGCTGGAGCATCAGCATAAAATTACTCCTTATCAAGGCGAATCACTGTACGGCGTTGTTAATAAAACTTTTCTTCGAGGCAGAAAGATATATGATGGAGCCACCATACTCGAAGGACCATCCGGACAAATGCTGCTACAGTAAAAACTCTTGGAGTGCGCCGGCCCGCCGGCGCTTTGTTACATCGTAGTGCTGAGATTTCGAGCTAGTTTTAGAAGAGAGAGTCGCGTTGCTTAGTTGAGAGAAAAGCGCCGCCGGGCCGGCGCACTCCAGGGTACGTTATGGACTTCACGGAACTAATTGATCTCGCCTCGGAGAAAGTTGGCGGAACAGTCGTTTTTGCAAATGACGACTTCTTTGCCCCTAAAGAGAATTTGCTGAAAGTAAGCGCGCCAATCTTTATTGAAGGTAAGTACACGGAACGTGGTAAATGGATGGACGGCTGGGAAAGTCGTCGTCGTAGAACACCAGGATTTGACTGGTGCATAGTTCGTCTCGGACTGCCCGGGATTGTCCGCGGCATCGTCGTAGACACCAGTTACTTCCGTGGTAATTACCCCGAGCACTGTTCGCTCGAAGGAGCGTCCATCAGTGGGCAACCATCTGAGGACGAACTAAAAAACGACACGATTCAATGGAATAGTTTATTACCGCAGGTAGAGCTTGCCGGCGACAGCCGCAATTCGTTCAACATTCAGTACAACGAACGCATCACTCACCTGAGATTCAAGATCTATCCTGATGGTGGGGTTGCCAGACTTCGAGTCTACGGGGAAGTCGTTCCCGATTGGGACCTGGTGAAACGCGACGGCGGCATTGTTGACCTGGCATCGGTGGAAAGCGGTGCGTTGGTCCTCGCCTGCAGCGACATGTTCTTTGGACATAAACACAATCTAATTATGCCGGGCCGCGCGAGCAATATGAGCGACGGCTGGGAAACAAAACGGCGGCGTGGTCCAGGTTACGATTGGGTGATTATCAAACTAGGCCGGCCAGGCTCGGTCGATCGAGTCGAGATTGACACCAGCTACTTCAAAGGAAATTTTCCGGAAAGCTGCTCGCTCGAAGGAACGAATACGACTGATTTAGTTGACGAAAAGTTGACAGACGCCTCGGTCGCCTGGGTGAACATTTTAAGCAGAACAAAATTACAGGCTCATACTCGACATCTCTTTGAAAAGGAATTGACCGACGCCGGCACGGTTTCACACTTGAGGTTCAATATTTTTCCGGACGGTGGAGTTAGCCGCCTACGCGTTTTCGGTAGACCTGTTTTCTGAGTTTGTCGAGCATGATACAAGACCATCTTTTAGAGCATGGTTTAAGCTGGCTGAACAATCTTCCACGCGAGCGTGCATTCGAAGAACTGCTGAAGTGTTGCGGCTCAAAGAACTGGGCCCACATGTTAGAAGAAAAGAGACCTTTTGGCTCAATAGGAGAGTTATACTCCAGCGCTGATGACGTCTGGTCGCGTTTAGATCAAAATGATTGGTTGGAAGCCTTCAGAGCACATCCCAAAATTGGCGAGAAGAAGGCCGAATCACAAGTTTCGGCGACGTCTCAACAGTGGTCAGGACAGGAACAGTCAGGTATAAATGGCGCCGCACAGTCTACGCTCGAGCGGCTTGCGGACCTGAACTCTCAGTACGAAGCCAAATTCGGCTACATCTTTATTGTTTGTGCAACTGGGAAGTCGCCGCAAGAAATGTTGGCCATTCTAGCGGCCCGCATCGACAACGAACCTTCAACTGAGCTGCCGATTGCTGCGGGAGAGCAAGCAAAAATCACGCGGTTAAGAATAGCGAAACTGTTGGGCCAATAGCTTACATTCGTTGATTCAATTCGAAGCGACCTTCGAAGAACAACGGTCCACCCGGTTATCAGAGACGGCGACATGAGTACTATCTCAACTCACATCCTGGATACATCGCGAGGATCTCCGGCAAGTGGAGTTGCGGTTTGCCTGGAAGTGCAAAACAACGACGAAAGCTGGACCGAACTGAGCCACGCCTGGACAGACAACGATGGCCGGGTGAAACCGTTTTTTCTGGTTGAGCGGCCGGTCTCGGATGGAACTTATAGATTGATATTTGATACTGAACCGTATTACGCGTCACTGAGCGTGGAATGTTTTTATCCACAGGTCACGATCGTCTTTAAGATCGACGATGCGTCGCAACACTATCATGTACCGCTGCTGATTAGCCCTTACGGATATTCGACGTATAGAGGGAGTTAATGCATCTCCATCCCACCCTCAATGAATGGCTCAACCTAATATTCCGTTGGATCCACGTATTTGCAGGAATTATGTGGGTTGGCACCACCTACTATTTCACCTGGCTCGACGCCCGACTCACTGAAGAAGAAAAAGCCTTCGCTAACACCGGGACCCCGCCACAAGTCTGGATGGTCCATAGTGGCGGCTTCTACGTGGTCGAACGACGCAAGGTCCCTGACCTTGTCTCTCGGACCTTGCATTGGTTCCGCTGGGAGGCCGCCACCACCTGGCTCAGCGGCTTGGCTCTACTCATTCTGATTTTCTATCTTGGTGGTGGTGCACTCGTTGACGTGGACGTTCGTGACATGAGTGTTGGAGTCGCCGTGGTTATCGGTGTTGCGGTTCTGATAGGCGGGTGGATCTTGTACGACGTGATGATGTTGTCGCCTCTGGGGCGCAACGAGAAAGCCTTTGCCATCATCGCCTATATTCTGATCGTGGCACTCTGCTATGGGCTGACGCATATTTTTAGCGGACGCGCCGCGTACATTCATGTTGGAGCGCTATTTGGCACCATCATGGCCGCGAATGTCTGGCAACGGATTCTACCGGCTCAACACAAGATGATCGAAGCTTTGAAAAAGGGGGAGCATCCTGACGCGAATCTCGCAGCACAGGCCAAACTTCGATCGAAGCAGAACACGTTCATGGCAGTGCCTGTGGTATTTATCATGATCAGTAATCATTATCCGGGCGTTACCTACGGTGAGACGAATAACTGGTTGATTCTTTCTGGTTTGATACTCGTCGGATGGATCGCCGCAAAATTCATCCGCCGCGCCTGATTCACTTACACTCCGAACATCCGTGTCCCGCTCACCTAACGAACAGCTAGTCGAGAAACTAAACCTTCTAAAATCCGACTTCACGGCTCAGGGCGCGCGGTCTGTACTAGCTTTACTGCGTAAGTTGCGACAGTTTTCGATTAGGGATGCAGAGTCTCTGGTCCTTTATCATGAAACTCTTCTCTTCATTCGCGCTTATCCTCATGACGGTTCAATCGTCAGTGCAGTAGAGTCGCAGCTTCGCAGCTTTCACCAACGAGTCAAGTTTTTAAGTGAGCTGGACGCCGATCTTTCGCCAATAGGACATCCGGAAATCTCCGGAATCTCGGGCGACTCAGTCAGCGATACTTTTACTTTTGATATCGTTCGTTGGCTCGCTCGCAAGTTCCCGAGGCAAATTCGATTGGACTGGGATTGGTTCGAGGGTGAGAACCGCCTGGCTGACGCCTGGCCCAGGTTCATGCCTTTGTTCGAAGAGGATACATTTGTCGAGGCCAATATTCCCTACCGTGAATGGCTCCGGCTCGCACGTAATGGGACCTCCGAAATTGAATGGCTATTGGCTCATTTTGAAAAATTGCCTGTAAGCGAAAGACAAAAGGCGGAGATCTATAACGCACAGCAGTTATATGTTCGCTGGATGCCGGCTTATCAATCCACGAGGACCGGACTACGTTTCGGCGACGATAGATCGGTCTTTTATCAGCATGGACCACTGATACCTCGTCGTGACGTAAACCTTAGAAGTGAGGTCACCAAACCCGTGTCAGCCATCCGCCTGCTAAGTCTGAAGGAGGGTGAACGGGCGATGGACCTGGCGAAAGAGGCGTCCACGGTTCGTTACCGCGAACTCTACGGTTTCACCCATGGGGATCCGAAACGCGTGGGGGAAGTAAAGCTCGACCGAGGGCTTTGCCTTCATGTTATCGCATTACCTCCGGACCGGCGGTTGCCTTTGCGCGCTTACCATGCGGCGATGATCTACAGGAATCGAGTGCCGGTTGGATACTTCGAAGGACTTTCGGTTTGCGAAAAGATGGAAAGCGGCTTCAACCTGTACTACACCTTTCGCGAAGGTGAGACGGCATGGATCTACGCGCAGACGCTCAACGTAATGCATCATCTGACGGGAGTCTCAGCCTTCTCACTCGATCCTTACCAGATCGGCCACGAAAACAAAGAAGGAATCGAGTCTGGCGCATTCTGGTTCTATCGAAAACTCGGGTTTCGTTCTACAGATCCTAAGTTAAGACAGTTGACCGCGAACGAAGAGAAAAAGCTTGCTAGCAGAAAGAACTATCGAACCTCCTCAGCAACTCTGCGCAAGCTGGCCCAGGCTCCGATGATCTTCGAGCTCGAGGAGAAACACCAAGGCGAGTGGGATAGGTTCCAGGTCAGGAATATAGGGTTTCGAGTACAGAAGCGAATGGCCCAGCAATTCAACGGTGACGCTTCAATGATGCGGGAGAAAACGATTGGGTTAGTCGGCGACGCGCTCGGTTTTGACAGCAAACAATCAGGAGAAGCTCAGCAACGAATATTCGCCGACTTTGCGCCTGCCCTCTCGCTCATTCGAGATCTGCCGGGGTGGACCGAGAGCGAAAAGGAGCAGTTGGTCTCAATCATTCGAGCCAAGGCAGGAGTTGATGAAAACCAATATCTGCGAGAAATGCAGAAGCACGAGAAACTTCGTCGCGAGTTGATAAGACTAGGGTCGTAGAATAAGGCTTAGGTCTCATCAAACTTTCGACAGGCCGCTATTTGATTTTCCAAAACTTTGGACGGCGTGAACTTATCCAGCTTGTGAAAGTACTCAGCTGATTCATCAAGTGCATCCTGCGGTACAAGACCGACAATTTCAGCGCTCTCCACTTCTAAACCTAACTTCTCCGCCTCACGTTGCACTGCGTCATACGCCTCACGCATTCCCGTAACTTTGTAGTTCAGTAGGTTCATCGAAACCTGCACGCGACTGCGCGACGTTAATTTGAAACCAAGTGCTTTTAAGAAAGGCAGGCCGCCGCTGCGAGCTCTGATGGCTTTGGCAATCAGTTTGGCAGCAACGAGATCGTCGCTCGCCAGCACACAGTTAAAGGCGATCAGAAATGAGCGCGCTCCAACTATGATGGCGCCCGCACTCTCATGAATGCGTGCTATGCCTTCATCCGGGATTCTCGAAGGAACGGTCGTTATTTGATCTCGCAACAGTTCAAAAGCACCACGCCGTACGTCTTCGAGATTGACGCGATCAGATCGGAGAGCAGCGCGTTCATAAAAGTAGACTGGAATTCCAAGCTCGGATGCAATTCGATGGCCGGCCTCGTGCGCAAGCTCTACGCAGTCTTCCATGGTTGCGTTCCTGATCGGAATAAACGGCAATACGTCAGTCGCGCCAAGCCGAGGATGCTCGCCGGTATGCTTTCGTAAGTCGATGAGTGCCACAGCCTGCTTAACCGCGCTAAAGGCGGCGTCTACCACGTGGTCCATGCTTGCCACAAAGGTAATAACAGAGCGATTGTGATCTGCGTCAATGTGAGTATCGAGCACGCAGGTACTTGGAACGTTTGAGATTGCGTTTCGAATCTGCTCAACGGTTGAGGCATCTCTTCCTTCACTGAAATTCGGAACGCACTCAATTAGCCCGCTCATATTTCGTCTATCTTTTCTCTTTAACTTTGTTTAGTTTCGACGTATCTTTCTCTGTGTGCCGGCCGATCGCTTCATAAATCAACGAAAAAACGCCTGGCAGCGATTAGAGGAGCTAATGAAGCTTCTGGATCGCTCGTCTCTCAAGAAGCTGCGCAAGGATGAAGTGCGCGAGCTAGGCCGCATCTACCGACGCACCGCATCTGACCTTGCAATCGCCAGGGCAGAGTCGCGTGACCCTCGACTGGTCAACTACCTCAACAGCCTTGTTATTCGCGCTCACGGACGAATCTATCGGGCAGATGCACAAGGTGGCAAGCGCATACGAAATTATTTCGCTCGAGAGCTGCCACAAACATTTCGCCGGACCTGGCGTTATACGGCATTCTCTTTCGCTATCTTCGCATCTTTTGCCGTGTTCAGTTTTGTTGCCACTCGTTATGATCCGGAATTTTCTGAGTTAGTTGGCGTCAGTCCCGCGATGAGAGAGGGCGTCATCGAAACTCGTACGCCATGGTGGGAGAGTCTCAACGATAAGAACCAGATTGGCGCCGCCTTCATAATGCAGAACAACATTCGAGTCACGATCTATACATTCGCGTATGGCGCGTTGTTAGGTCTTGGCACCGTCTACTACCTGGCATTCAATGGAGCGAATATCGCGTCGGTGCTGGCGCTGACCTACCGTGCTGGTTTCGGCAATGACCTGGTGACTTTTATGGTTGCCCATGGCGTGATCGAGCTGACGTGTATCTTCATTGCGGGTGGCGCGGGCCTCTTGATCGGAAGTGCAATGCTTATGCCCGGTGATCTATCCCGAGCAGATGCGCTTAAATCGAGGGGCGCTGAAGCAGTGCGTCTGATGTTAGGAGTCGCCGTATTTCTGGTGGTCGCCGCAACCATCGAGGGCTTTATATCGCCAGCCCCAATTGATCCAAAGATCAAGTATGGCATTGCAATCACTACGGGAATCGCACTCTTTTCGTATCTACTGCTGGCCGGTAGAGACACCAAGCCTGGCGAAGAACGCGAGTTTTGAAGTCGGCGGAAGCCTGTTGATGGATGACAACAGAACCCATAAATGGAAGCACAAGCACAGCGACTGTGCTGACATAGCAAACTCAATAGTTGTTACTGCCTCGGCACTGAACCACTGTTTAGAGCAGTCCTCTTTCCTTCACGCGTAGGTAAGTCTCGAGCAAGGCGGGAGCTAAAGCGGCTGCCGTGACGTCGAGCGCCAGCCCACCGAGAGATTCAACCAAGCGCAAGGCGGCCTCACGATGATAGATGATCTCTTCCGCAACGGACTGGGTGAATAGTTCTTTCGAGCTGGTTGGTATCTCACGCACGACGGCCTTCAAATCGCGATCTGCGATTGTAACGACCAACGGTAGATGACGCGGTCTTAAGAGATGTAAGGAGTTCAACAACTCTTTGGAGCCTTCTTCGTCGACCAGATCTGTCAACAACACCACCAACGACCTTCTCTTGCTATTTGCGGAAATGAACTCAAACGTTTGCGAATAGGAAGGCTCGATCATTTCCGGCTCAACTGCATACAGCGCTTCCAGGGCCGCCTCGAGGTGATCGCGTCCCCGACCTGGCGGCAAATAGCTCTTAATCTTCCTTCCAAAAACTAGCAGACCCGCATTGTCGCCGGCTCTAGCGGCCGCCGAGATCAATGCCAGGCTTGCGTGTACTGCAGAATCCAGTTTCGTCTCCTGCTCGATTCGCGCAGTCATCAGCCGGCCAGCGTCCATTGCGATCAGGATTGTTTGGTCACGCTCGATCTGATATTGGCGGGTTGTGAGTTTTCCGCGTCGCGCGGTAGCTGTCCACGAGATATGTCGGAGTTCATCACCGCGCACGTAATCGCGCATCGACTCAAACTCGCGGCCTTCACCTCGCCATGAAGTCTTGCGATGTGATGACACGATTGAGCGAGCTCCAAGTGCCTTCAACTCCGCTTCACGGGCTCGACGCAGATTCGGATAGACCTTGACGCTCTCCGGTGCTGACACTCTCGCTTCACACCAAACCAGTTTCCATCTCGATTTAAAGCGCACTGCTGTGTAACCAAAATCAAACCTTCCGCGCCTGGGAGGAGTGAGTTCGTAGATTAGCGTAGCGTTCGTGCGAGGTTCGACGGTGAGCCTTGCTTCTCTGAGTCCAGTTATCCGCATCCCTGGTGGAAACTCGTCTTTGATCTGGAGTGCCACGCTTTGGTGAGAATTGTTTTGCACACGGATTCTAACTTCCGTCCTGGCTCCCATTTCGAAACGGCCGCCAAATTCACGATGGATTTCAACTTCAGTTGGTAAATGACTCAACCGGCTATCGACAATTGCAAGGACCAGGATGGTTACGTCGTAGAAAAGCGCAAACCAACGCAACCACGGCCGCGACCATGCGAGCGACAGCGGCAGGAACCCGATGGCAATCAGTAGGTAGAACAGTCGTGTGAAGACGAAGCGCAACGTGAACGATTCTAGACTAATGCTTGATCACTTGTCAGCCATCACTTTCCTGTTGTCTGAAAGTATTGGGCTGAGCGCGAGCCGCAATCCGCGAATCCGTCTCGAGTCAGAAGGGCGTAGTCCGGCGACTGCAAGTGCGCACCCGGCTTCGCCTCAAGAATCCTAAGGCGCTTCACAAAGATTAAGACGACCCAGTATTACCGCGAGCGAAGCGACCGGATGACACACTCAACACAGCCATCCGAGGATCAACATTGAGTGTGCCATCCGGTCGCTTCGCTCGCGGTACTGTACTGGTCAAAAAAGCGGGCGTTGCTTCGGTTAAAAAGCAACGCCCCGGTTTAAAGGAATTACTCTGTTATCGAGTTAGAAATCAATTCGCCCAGCAAATTGAAGAATTCGAGGAGCTCCCGCAGTAATTGATTGACCGAACAGGCCACTGTTGATGTCGTTGCCTGGAAGGCCAAAGTTAGTGTGGTTGAAGATATTGAAGAAATCGGCGCGGAGCGTGAAATGAACATTCTCCGTCACTGGAATTCTCTTGATCATCGAAAAATCGACCTTGTTGAAGCCGGGACCGTAGAATTGATTTCTTCCTACAGTTCCAAGTCTCCCAACGGCTGGACCAACCGGATCACTACAGGTACTGGGGCTGGTGTTAACCGTATTAAGGGGACATGGATTTCTGAACAGGCTGCGGGCCGGGCCAGTATAGGTCGAATCACTGGTGACCGCCGTTGACAGATCAGAAAGTCCTTGTCCATCAGGTGCGAAATCGGCACGCTGGCCCAATCCGGTACCGGCGCTGTCTGTTGCCCCGAAAATGCTATAAGGGGTTCCAGTCTGCGACTGTACGATGCCGGAAGCCGTCCACCCGGCAAACACGCGATTGAGAGTCTTGTTCTCAAAGGTGAATGGCAGGTCGTAAATAAAGTTCAATACCATGCGGTGGCGAACGTCAAAGCCCGAATTGCCGCGTTCACCCGCACTAAAACCACCGGCGAAACCCGAGGAATCGCGAGGTAAGCCACGCTCACTGGCGCCATTTGGACCAGCGCCCGGCACCAGACCATCCGCTGAGTCGTCCATCGAATGACTCCACGTATAAGAACCCTGGATCTGGCCAGTACCGAATCTCTTATTGGTCAGAGTCTTGGTCAATCGCAACTGCATCGAGTTGAAGGTTGATTGTCCAAGCGCCAGGTTCAGGAAGATCGGATTAAAGGCGGTGTTCAGTACGCCGTTCAGGAAATTTGAACGAGTACCCGTGGGATTGATTTGAGCCGGCGCAGGGTCACCGCCCAGCTCGTCTCCGCATGGTCCATCCGTAGACGTTCCACAGATTGCATTCCGTCGCTGAACGCTTGGCAAGGCTCCGCTAATATTTCTCAACTGGTTTAGACCGTGAGAACCAACGTAATCGGCTTCAAACAGAAACTGATTACCCAGCTCTCGTTGAATACCGAAATTCCAGCTTTGGGTATACGGAGTCGCAAACTTCGACTGGAACGCGTTGTTGCCTCGAAGGGCAAAGATAACCGGAACCAACTCATCACCATTGAAGGCAAAAGGACTTGTAACCTGAGTTGGCACCCGAGGAATGTTTCCGCCCTCATCCGCGATACCTCCAGTGAAACCATTCTCACCAAGAAAATCAAAGAGAAACTGGAAGTCACGTTGGAAAGGCGGGTTCGCACTCGAGTTGCTGAACAGGTTCGTAAAGACGCGATCGTAAAAGACTCCATAACCGCCACGAATGGACATCTTGCTTGGACCACCAGTTAGCTTGGAAATCCAGCCAGTCGACCAGTCGGGACTATATGCAAAACCGAATCGCGGTGCGAAGTTATTTAAGTCGCTGTCCCATAGATTCAAGCGTGGATTGGGTGAGTTCTTACCGACGATCTGAAATTCAAAACCTCCATCAGGTTGTGGACCAGAAGGATCTTGATTTACGAGCGTTGAAAGCTGTCCGTTCACTTCGTAGGGCACACCGTTGTAGTCCCACCTCAAACCATAGTTAAGTGTAAGGTTAGGACGAATCCTCCAGGTGTCTTGCACAAAGATCCCCGACTCGCGAACTCGATAACCTCTATAGTCTTCATCCACTCGCACCTGATCCTTGTTAAAGAACTGCGACTGGCTTTGCACACCAAAGAATCCATAAAGCAAACTGGCAAAGTTCTGCAGTTGGCCTCCAATACCACTGGTCGGTATCGGGTTACCATCCGCGTCTTGAAGAAACGAGCCTCCGAATTGGGCTGTGTTGAAGTTGATCGATTCGCTACGACCGAAGTTGCTCGCTCCGTTGGAATAGATCCAACGATACTCAAACCCTCCTCGTAGCGTGTGATTGTTCTTGACCCATGTCAAAGTGTCGCCAAGCACCGTCGTGCCCGAGTAACGAAATTGCGTGTCGAACGCTGCAAACGGGGTAATGGTGCCACCGGATAGATTTACTAACTCGCCATTTGGTCCACCAAAAGGCTGTAGCTGATTGTCGATTCCGCCAGCTGCGAAATCCGAAAGAATTTGATCGAAGACGGCCCGACTAGAGCCTCCGTCACCAGGACCATTGAAAATCGCTTCGATGCGATTTCCGCCGAATCGAAGTTCATTGATAAGACTGGGAGTCAAGTTGGAGGTCAGATTAAGACTCAAAAGATAGCTCTTTTGAGGCGTGCGACTGTTATCGCCCGTTCCCGGAAAAGTCTCGGGGAATAGGTCGAAGTCGCCATTACTTGTATTGAAGCTGCCCGTCAAAGTGTGATTTTCACTCACATGCCAATCGATTCGAGAGGCTGTAGTGTCAACCTCGGATCGATTGGGTGCGGTGAACCTGAAGAGATCAAACACACCTGGTAAAGTTCCCTGGCCCGAAACATTGCCGAGCGGATACAGGTTCAAGATCTTCTGCATCCCAGGGTTAATACCGAGATTGCCATTGGGTAAGATCAAGGGACAAAGTCCTGGTGCACCGAAGACATCGCAAATACCGAGCGCGCTTCTATTGTTTGCGCCGTTTAGTCCAACATCCAGAGTCCCAAACGGAGTATTTGGAAAGATGCCCAAACGAGCTTGTGCTGAAGGAACAGTGCGAGTCTCCGTGGTCGAACTTAGCGATCGATCGCCTTCGTAGTTGAAAAAGAAGAAGGCCTTATCCTTAACAATTGGTCCACCAATCGAACCACCAAATTGTTTGCGTTGAAGAGGTGCTTTCTCATCATCAAAGAAATTGCGTGCTGCAAATCTCCCGGACCGGTAATACATGTAGCCGCCGCCGTGAAATTGATTCGTTCCATTCTTTGTTGCGACGTTGATGACTGCGCCTGTATTGCGACCATACTCTGCATTGAAATTACTTGTTAAAACTCTGAATTCCTGAGTAGCGTCAATGTTGGGAGTAGCAGCGCCACCTGCGATTCCGGGAACATCCGCATCATTGTTGTCAATGCCGTCTACCAGAAAGTTGTTGTTTCGCTCCCGCTGCCCGTTGACGCTAAAACCACCGAGCGAAGTCTGTGTTTGTGTTACACCCGGTGCTAGCAGGATCAGGCCATTTGGATCGCGACTGAGCAACGGCAGGTCCATGATCTTTTTATTATCGATCAAGGTAGACAGCTGTTGGTCCGTATTATTGAGTTGAGTCTGAATATCACCAGCGGTGACTGTTACATTCGCTGTAGTTCCTCCAACTGCAAGGGCCAGCGTCACATCGGTGACAAATGCCACGGATACTTGTACGTCTTGTGCGGTTGCGGGCGAAAAGCCAGTCGCACTCGCGGTAACGGTATAAGTGCCAACCGGAAGATTGGTTATGCTGAAACTGCCATTATCGGCAGAAGTTGTAGTGCGTTTGTCTCCAGTGTTGTTGTTTAAAACTTCGACGGCCGCTCCGGCAACCAGAGCACCTGCAGCGTCGCTGACGGTACCTTTAATGCCTCCTGTAGCTTGCGCAAAACAAACTCCAGTTACGCCGATGATCATGGCGAGGCAAAACAAGGCTTGCGCCATTCTCTTGAACATAAAACTTCTCCTTCTTGTTCTTAGCAAGAAATTAGATCCAATGGATGGACCTGACCGGCGGGGAGTACTTTGTTGGGGTTGAAGCAAAGTTTGTTCCCTGAGCGACGATCTGAAACTTTCAAATAGTTTCAGCTTTTTCGAAAGTCAACTGTGAGGATCCGTCCCAAAAATTTGGAGGCCTTCCAATTTTGTAGATTTCTTTGGAGGGAGCTTCTACCGGAGTGACGCAACGATCTCCGGCTGTCATGATCGCTTTATGTCAGAAGTGTTTCGGAAAACGAATGCTCAGCGCGGGACCTCAGCCAACTTCAAGATGTCAGTAACCACCGCATCAGGAGTTACACCATCGAGCTCGGCGTCGGCGCGCAGTGTTAGGCGATGCCGCAGTACGGGTAACGAGACATCTCGGACATCATCGGGAGTGACGAATTCGCGACCGCGAATCGCCGCAAGTGCTTTCGAACAAAGCAACAAAGCGACCGCTGCTCGAGGACTGGCGCCGTAGTGCACGAAAGGATGACTGCGTGTCCGTCGAACCAGGTCGACTGCGTAATGCTGTACCCCCGGCTCCATCTGTGCGGCAGCTACTTCTGCTCTGCATTTGACGATCGCCATCGGATCAGAAAGAGGCACGAGGTTGACCTGGTCCAACCGCTTCGAATTGAACCCTGAATTCCAACGACTTAGCACTTCTCGCTCATCTGACTCGGATGGATATCCGAGCTGTATCTTTAGCTGAAATCGATCGAGCTGCGCTTCGGGTAAAGGATAGGTCCCTTCGTATTCGATTGGATTCTCTGTCGCGAGAACTGTGAAGATCGGGGGAAGTTGATGAGCCTCACCATCGATAGTTACCTGCCTCTCTTCCATTGCTTCCAGCAGGGCTGCTTGAGTTTTTGGAGGCGTACGGTTGATCTCATCTGCCAGCAGAATGTCTGTGAAGATAGGGCCACGTCTTAAATTGAAATTTGACGTGGCGATATTAAAAACATTCGTTCCCGTAATATCTGAAGGCATCAGGTCGGGAGTAAATTGAATGCGACTGAACGTGGCATTGATAATACGCGCAAGTGTTTTCACAGTCAGGGTTTTCGCAGTTCCTGGAACACCTTCAACCAGGGCGTGACCTTCTGCAAGAACCGCAATCAATATTTGTTCGATTGCATCTTCCTGGCCAACTATCACCTTGCTGAGTTCATTGCGAATGTGTGCGATGGTAGAGGAGACGTATTCAGCCATTTTGTTTTTCGAGTGTCTTTAGGATCGATCCGGTCTGTTTCTTTCTAACTGTTAAGGAAGTTTTACTTTGGGTCTTTCAGGACGAAGCCATTTTCTCGGCGGCCTGGCGCATGTCCCTGGAACGCATCCCCAGGCCAAGAGTTTGTTCCACTTCACGCAAACGTTTTACTAGATCTAACGCCTGTCTCCAACTGATGGACTCGCCATTGATTGCGTTTTCGCATTGCTGCATCAGTATTTCTAATTGTCTCTGATCAACATTGGAACGAGCGGCCACCCTTGCTGCGATTACTGAACGAGGACTGTTGTAGTCGACGCCTGCATAACGCGCGAGTACGCGACGAATTCGCGAATAGATATTCTCGATCGCCAGGTCATAAGACCTGGCACGTTCCTGAATTTCGGACATTGAGGCTACAAACTCGAGCGTCGAACGCCGGTCGGTATGTGGGAGAGGTAATGGTCTCCCAAAACGGATCGCTCGGGTCCAGATCAGGAAAATAATCAGGGCCGCGAGCTGGGCCGCAAAGGCCAGGACCGGCGTCCCGGAAAAGTAACCCGCAATCGGATTTTCAGATACTCCCCGACCCTGGTGATACTCATCAAACGCTATCAGACCCTGGTACGGCGCAATGGTGTTGATTGCAAGTTGTAGATTGTCCTTGAGTGTTATCCCGCTATTAGCAACGATGTATGGATCTGTTAGCAGAGTGATGGTGCCACCTCCATACGCGTAATCAACAAGGAGTCCTCCAGTTTGATCAGCGATATGGACCACCGGCGCCTGAGAAGGTTCGGAGACACTACCGGCATCATCAACCTCGTCTGCATTATTATGTGCGACGGAATCGATTCGGATTCGTGACGCAAAGCGCGATGGGATTACAGCCTGGATATCACGCGTCAGCACGCTGGGTTGCACCGGCTGTAGCGCTACCACGTGCTCGGTCATCTGCTTGGTATCAGCCGGATCAATATCTATTGTCGGGTAATCCATTTGCACCGGACTAACCCTCCAGTGTTCGGATGGTGGTAATAGTGACCGTTCAGGTCCTCGATCGATCAGGACCAGCCGTCCGCCCTGTGAAACCCACTGTAAGAGGGTCTTTACGTCATCCTTACTAAACTCGATTTTGGTTGGGCCTATTATCACGAAGGTAGAAACGGTCGAGCCCGGTTGTTTAAGTAATTTGTCTGTGGTTTCGCGCCAACGCATTACCTGGCGACCCGACTCACTGAGAAGATCATAGAGCGCTAAGGTACCGGTTGGACCAGAATGGTAGGTTGAACGATTCGGCGTAACTTCGAAATCATGCGACTTCTCATCCTTGACGTAAGTCAGCATATTGAGGATCACCAACGCACCGATGACAGCGACGGCAGTGAGGACAATGGTCAAACGCTGACTCATAGACTTTAGCCCTTAGCACTCCGAGCGGCGAAGTAGATCTGACGAAAATTTTGCCAGTCGTCGTTGGTTGCCTGCGCCAGTCCATACCAGTGTCTATCAAAGCTCTCTGTCATTCCTGCCATATACGAGTACAGCACCGGTAGATTACTGACCGACTTCAAATAGTCACGATTTGTTTTGTGTTGGGCCAGGTGCAGAATCTTCCTATCACCCAATTCCACCAGCAGCGCTATGTAAGCCTTTCGAATTGCAGCTCTCAACTCGCCCTTCCGAGCAAGGGCCTCGGCTTCGGATAAGAGATCGGTGGCTGAGTCTTCCGGTTGCAGTTCTTCACCGAGAACTATGCGAGGACCACGCACAGATTTCTTCTTCGTTACCTTCCTCCGTTTTGATCGACTCAAGAGTTGCAATATGACAAACCCAATAAGCGCCGCGGCTAATAGCACCACTACTATTTGCGCGACCCGACTTACCCAGTAAGCGCGCCCCGGCGCCAATGGCTTCATTTTGGGGAACCAGCTCTGGACCCATTGCAGGAAGTCCTTTATAAGTTTCGAGAGGGCGTTTTGACTTGCCGACTGATGAGAAAATGCAGGCCTGCTAAGTATCGCAGACAGTCTCTCCTTCGACTCGTCCTTGGACATTCCAGCCGGACCAGGTCGCTGCACGTCCACAACCCGGTCTTCCACCGCTTTAACTCGTTCCAAGATCATCATTAGCTTGATGGATCTCAGGTCCTGTTCCGCACGCAGGTAATCATCAAGTTCCTGATGAAACCAATGGTTATCGACCGTACAGGTCTCATTTCCATTTTCAACGGGTTGAGTTACAGGGATGAGGTTTTTGAGTCTCGAGACAGTTTCACCAACACGACTCTGAAAGGCATCGTTACTCTCGTTTTCATCAACCTGATTGAGAGTGTCTAAAGCAGTGACTGCTCGTTTTAAGTTGTTCTGGTATTCGTTGAGCGGAATAGCGTGAATAACAAGCGGACAACAAATGATTAAAACCGCCGTGACGCAAGACCTGATACTAATTCTTTTATGGTGCGTGTTGCTCATCAACCCAAATTCAGAATGCCTCTACGAACTGGTGGTGGCGGCGGTTTAGGAGCATTCACTGCGAGCGCTGGGCCAAGGGGCGAAGCCACATTTGAATCCGGCACCTCACCCAAATACCTGGCAGCTAATAGTTCAATATCATAGCCTTCGTGCCTTACTCGTTCATCGACATAGAGAAGCGATAACCCAAGCATCCAAACCGGCGTTAACAAGATGGAGCTTACTGGCCCTAAAACGCTATATGAGACTGCATACCACGTGGGCCATTGAGCCGAGTTCCACAGGTCGATTCCGGCGATATAGCCAATCCAGCCAAGCGGAACAATCAGGATCACTAAAGCGGATTGGGTCGCAAAGGTAGTAACGAGGGTCATGGCCATTAGGCGGCGCACATTTCCGCGCGCCAACGTGATGCTACGACCGAAGGAGTCAATTAAACTCTTACCCTCCACCAGCATTACCTGAGGGACATAAGCGACAAAGCCCACGACGAAGAAAAATAGAAAAGTACTGGCTGCAAGCCCAATCAAGAAGGTAATGACGCCAAACAATACCGAGAATGCGGTAGGTAATGCAGTGGCAATCAGGACCGATACAATCAATACAAGAACGCTTACAAAATACAGCACCATGGTACAGATCGAAGAGACGCACATGATGACCAGCAGGATGATGAGAGATGCGGCCAGCAGACTCCAGAAACGCGACCGTACTGCTGCATAAGTGGCCCGCATGGATACCGGGTCGTTGCGCAACAAATGGGCCACCAGCGTTCGGGCGGCACCTCCCATGACGATCAACACGAAGAGATAACCTAAGAAGATTATTCCAAAGCCAATCATGGAAAGGAGGAAATAGTAGAGCGCATCATCAAGTGAGGCGCTTTGGAAAAGTTCGCGAACATAGATCGATAGAATTATCCATCCCGCAGCCACGATTATCATTGGCGGCGAGGCGGTCTGAATCAGGACGAACAGGTGACGGCGATAGAGCCTAACGGCACGGTCAATGAGATCGCCCGCCCCAAGGGGAGCTAGCTGTAACTGGCTGAAGTCTGTAGTGGACATGAGTGCGCGTTTGAGGTCCAGACGGCGCTAGATGTTACCACAGGCAGCAGATTGATAAATGGAAGAGTTCTTGAGGGTTGAAGCTCTGGGTCGCTGACGCACGATCCAGAAAATAGTGAGACAAACCTGCCTATTGGGACATTCGCGTCTCCGAGCCTTCTTAGTAACATAGCAAAGGCTCTGGAGTTTTCAGGGATTTCTCCGTGTGACCTTTGTGCTCTTGGTGCCTCTCTGGTGGAATCTTGGGCCACATTTCTAAACCACTGAGGCACCGAGAACACAAAGATCGCACAGTGTAGAACCACAAGTTACCTCGCTACATATTTGCTCAAATCCTTGTTTAGCACGGTTGCTCAGGTTCAATACTCGAGCTTTCCGTTATATATCATGTCAGTAACTTTGAAACGCATATTGAGTTTGCGACCCTCAGCAAACTCTGAAACAAAGCGAACTTCGCGCGTATCAGCAGTGATGAATTCCTGCTCGTTTGGTTTTCTCAAGAAGATAAATCGTGCACCAAAGCCGTCGGCACCCGGTGGGACGTATTCTTGAATGAACAAACGTTTCCCATCATTCCGTTCAAGGTAGGTATTATTCTTCAAGGTGTTCGCCCCGGCACTGTTGAATTGCTGCATGACCTTGCCAAGCGCCCGCTTATCAGTCGACTCAAACGTGACCGCAATGATGATGGAGAGAGGCGATTCCATTTCTCCGAACTGACGAAGCCTTTGGATCGAGGCCTCGTCCAGTTTTTTCTGTAACTCGATTGACCGGGCGAAGGCTTGACGGATCGGACGGGCCGAAAAGAAACGGATGCCGTACTTCACATTCATCTCCTGGTTCGACGCGCCTTCCTGGAGTCGAGCATTTGCATTAGGTGCATTTCGAGTGATGTTGGGATCAGAGGTTGGAGCGTAGAACAACTCAGAGGTGTCAGTTTCAACCTGTATCTTGGCCCACGGAGAGTCATTCAGGATCTTTTCGGCGTCCCTGGCGGTCCATTCGGTCCAAGGTTTTGCTTGCGTGAAGTGCACCTTACTCGCAAGCACAAACAGAGAGCATGTAAATGTCAGGAGAATTAAGACGAAGGTCGTTCTAAACATGAAAAGGTTCTTCATCCTTCCACTCGAGGAGTCGCTTCCAGACCCGTAACACTAAATCGCGGCCGCGTGCGGCGTACTTCGAAGCTTAATACTCGACACTTCCGTTGTAGAACATTTCAGATAATTTATAGCGTGCGCTAATTTTTAGCTTATCGTTGAACTGAGCAACAAAACGTAAATTGTCTTTGGGATCAACAACAAACGGCTCACCATCCAGCTTGCGAGGAAAAATAAATTTTGCACCCATCCCATCGGTAGTCGGAGCGCGGTAGTCTTGTAACACCAAACGCTTGCCGTCTTTCCGCTCGAGAAACGCATTATTCTTGAGGGCTTCCACCGACGTTGAACTAAGCGTTTGCATTACAGTTCCACCCATGCGCTTGTCGTTAGTCTCCAGCGTTACTGCCACGATTATGTAATCGCTAAAGTCGCGATCAATAAATCCCTGGAGCTGTTGGGCCAACTCAGGGCTGGGGTTTTCCTGGTTGAGGACAACGATACGAGAGAACGCTTCTCTGATTGGCTTCGCAGTTAGCAACCGAATCCGGTATTTAACCATTGTCGTTGGCTTACTTTGGCCGGATTCACCGCTCCGGCTTATGTCGCGATCGGCGGCTCGCGGCGCTGCCACTTGAGTAATCGCTGATGAACTGGAGGCCGAGGTGGATTCTTCACCTTCACTTTGCGTCTGCGCCCAGGCTGAATCGTTAAGAGTTTTCTCAGCATCTTTCTTGGACCACTCGGTCCAGGGTTTACTCTTTTGCGCCGCAACTGACGCTGCTAAAAATGCTAATACCAACACCAGGACAACCCCTCGTCTCATGATCTTTTGTGTTCCTCCGAATTTTTTGTTTTTCTGTTCGGTGTTTCTGATAGCTAACTTCGTCTGCTTGATTGAGCGA
>DASROI010000200.1:0-5482 GCA_035646955.1 Pyrinomonadaceae bacterium | reverse complement strand
GCGAAAGCTCTTCTGCACGACGACATCGTGCCAAAAGGAGTGCACTACTTCAGTAAACCACCTGGCTTAAGTAAAGCAACCCCGCCCCACCAGGACGGGTACTACTTCTGCCTTACGCCTAACGAGGCCGCCACAGTATGGCTACCGCTCGACGATATGGATGAACGAAACGGAGCGATTACTTACGTGGCCGAATCGCACAGAAAGGGTGTTCTGTCTCATGAAGCTTCTTATGTTCTTGGTTTTTCCCAGGGAGTGGCCTCCGACCATCCGTCCGAGTTTGGCCGTGAGGTAGTGTGCCGGGTAAAACGAGGAGACTGTCTGGTACATCACTCATTGATGATTCACTCGGCAGAAGCTAATGCCAGTAACGACCGGAAAAGGCGTGCGGTAAGTTCGGTCTACTACGCTAAGCGCGCACAGGTCGATCCGGAACTACAACGTCTCTATAAGGAATCGGTCGAACGACAGCGGGAAGCTTTGATTGGACAAACGTAACGACGGTTCGGCCTGACAACGAATATAGATCTATGCGCGGGTGTTTCCCCCAGTCGTCCAATCGGTTTTGTCTGTGGGTCATCTAGCAACCGGGTTACGCAATAGATACCTTCCGAATCAATGT
The DNA here is from genome assembly GCA_035646955.1 of Pyrinomonadaceae bacterium. Classification (GTDB taxonomy): domain Bacteria; phylum Acidobacteriota; class Blastocatellia; order Pyrinomonadales; family Pyrinomonadaceae; genus PSRF01. Next base: position 4,860 of record DASROI010000200.1, on the reverse strand, counting down.
TCGCGCTGCCGAGAATATTTTGCCTCGCTTTCAATCTGATCAGAATTCTCGCTTGGGCCCCCGAGTCACTTGTAATCCGGAGGAAGAGCTGATGAAGATTACAAGTATCAAAGTCCGCGGTGGGGATCTGATAGCCCTCACCTTTGTTGAGGTTGAGACCGACGAAGGGCTTAAAGGGATGGGTGTGACAGGATCTCCGTCCCACGTTATTAAGCCCATCCTTAAAACGGGATCCCAGAGTATTGAGGCAATGCTTCTCGGGCATGACCCGTGTGACACCCGAACTCTTTGGCACAAAATGTTTAAGGGTTGGCAAGCGCACCGGGGTCGCGGAAGTGAAGGTGGGTTGGCCGTTAACGCGATGGCGGCAGTCGACATGGCGTTGTGGGATCTGACTGGAAAAGTTCAGAATTTACCGATTCATAAGTTGCTCGGTGGTGCCGTTCAACAAGAGGTGATGGCCTACGCTAGTGCTACAGCTTTCAAAGTTGCCAGAGAGAAGAACCAGGAGTGGCTGGATTTCAAAACTGCTGAAGAACTCTCAATAGAGTGCAAGCGGTACATCGGTCAAGGCTTCAAGGCGATCAAGTTTGGTTGGGGAAACCACTTTACCCTAGCGGACGAAGAGCGGCTTTCGGCTATTAGGGATGCGGTAGGGAACGAGATCAAACTAATGATCGACTTCGGGTGCCCCGCTTATTGGAGCCCAGGATGGAACACAACTGCCGCGATCAGAGCGGGTCACTTGCTTGAGAGGTTCGGAGTTTATTTTTTTGAGGAGCCAATGCCGCCTCAAGACGTGTACGGCCACGCCTCGGTTACTCAAGCATTGGAAATCAACGTGGCGAGCGGCGAAAGTCTAAGCACAATCTCCGAGTTCCATCGGTTCATTGATTCGAGGGCCGTCGACATCATCCAGCCTGACGCCGCGCAGATTGGAGTGACTACTTTCTTAGATGTGATGAGGGCGGCAGAACAAGCAGGTATTTTGTGCGTCCCGCATAGCCCCTGGTCCGCCACGGTCGTCGCCGCGCACCTGCAGTTACTCGCAACGACTGCGGCTTGTCCCATGATCGAGTTTCCGGCGCATGATCAAGAGTCGGACGCTCCCTACCACAAGATCACCTGGATGGCTCATCACGATATCGTTGAGCATCCCCTCCAGCTGCGTGACGGCTACATCACTCTGCCGAATCGTCCAGGCCTTGGACTGGGAAACTATGTGGATGAAGCAGTCTCTGCTTTGGAGGCTTACGCCGCGGAAGAACGATAGTCATGTCAGCATCGGATCGATTAAAGGTATTGGTTACGTGGCGCCCAGATAATCTCGAGCAGATCAAGAATTGCCTTGAGGGGATAGAAGTCCACGACACAGTAAACCGGGAAGAAATGCTGGATTTGATGGAGGACGCGGAGGTCGCATACGTAGCCGGATTTGATGCGGCGCTATTTAAGAGGGCCAAAAGATTACGCTGGGTTCACGTGGCGGCTGGGGGTGTAGAAAACGCCCTGTTTCCCGAGATCGTTTTGAGCGATGTAACCATGACGTGCGTGAAAAGCTGCTTCGGCACGACTGCCGCCGAGCATGCGATGTCGGTAGCTCTGCTATTTAGCCGGCAGCTGCACACGGATTTGCGTCACCGCCCGGGTAATTCCTGGGAGTGGCAGGTTCCGGGCGCTCTTCGAGTAGGCGGGGAATGGCCCTTTGAATTGAACGGTAAAACTTTTGGCATTATCGGTCTCGGAGTAATTGGAAAAGAAATTGCCAAGAGGGCCCGCTGTTTCGGAATGAAGGTCCTCGCACTCACGAGACAGACGCAGCATGAGCTTGAGTACGTTGACGAGTGGTTCAAACCAGAGGGGCTTTCGAGTTTGTTGTCGCTCTCTGATTTCGTAATCCTGGCTGTGCCGAATACTCCCAGCACCCGCGGAATGATCGGGGCCAGGGAGTTAAGTCTGATGAAGCAGTCGGCTTACTTTATAGATGTGTCCGGCCGCCCGGCCTTGTATGATCTCGACGCCATCACGGAGGCCCTCGATCGCAAACTGATCGCGGGAGCGAGCCTCCAGCTTCCCCTGCCCCCATCCGATTCTAACCTTTGGAACTACGAGAATCTGGTTATCTGTTTGCACCGGATCGTCTCGAGAGAAGAGACTGACCGGGTTCTCGGTTTGTTCTGTGAGAATCTCCAGTTCTATCAGCGAGGACTGCCGCTTATTGGCGTGGTGAACAAGGCGGAGGGCTATTGAATCGTACTCCGTGAGACGATAAGCGCTCTTCAATGACGAATCGGCAGCAGTCAGCTTAACCAATTCTCGAAACCACGACGTACGAAATCATAGAGCGCCATAAGCAAAGGGATCTAAGAAGTACATGAGTAGTGCGCTAAACTCTCAGTTGAAGACCGAATCCGTTCCGGCCTTAGAGAAGGGAATGGTAATTCTTGAGAGGCTGGCCCGCTCGAAGAACGGGTTGAGCTTATCAGAGTTGTTGCGCGACCTTTCGCTGCCCAGATCCTCCACCTATTGCATTCTGGTAACTCTCGATAGGCTTGGCTATTTGCATCGAAATGAGGTCACCGGCCGTTACATGTTCGGCATGAAGCTTTTCACGTTGGCCAACATGGCGATGAACGGCCTGAGTCTTAGAAAACAGGGTGCGCCGTTCATCAGAAAGTTAATGGAGAAAACCAGGCTGACAGTCCACATGACAATTCAGGAGCAGAATGAAGCCGTCATTATCGAGAAGATCGAATCACCTTATGCTCCCGTCGTAGGAACCTGGGTGGGGAAGCGAATGGGCATTCATTGCACAGCTGCTGGAAAGGCACTTATCAGCGATTGGTTAGAAGAGGACATCGACCGGTTAGTCCATTGCGGACTCCCTCGTTATAACGAGAACACAATCATTTCTCCGAGGAAGTTGAAGCTGGAACTGGCTCAGGTTCGCAAGCAGGGATTTTCGGTTGATGACGAAGAGGAGACAATCGGCTCTCGCTGCATAGGCGCACCAATAACTAACCAAGCAGGCCGGATCGTTTCAGCAGTGAGCGTCGCAGGAAACAAGGAGCAAATCTACAACGAAACGTTTTACTCTCTCGCCAAAGATGTAAAAGAGACAGCCGCAAACATTTCTCACGAACTGGCTGTCTCTCAGGATTTTTCTCCAGATGAAATTTGTTAGTAGTCCCTCTGCGAGTGCAAAGTTCTGACAGGGATGGCAGAATCAACATTTTCGCTTGAATCGCAATGTTTAAAATAGTATATGTAAACTATATTAATGCTATATTCTAGATTCTTGAACCGGCTGCGGCCAGAGGTTGCTCAGTTGCTGGGCGAATCGCCTGATATCAAAAGTATTATTTAGCTTCTAGGCTCCCACTTTCTCGTTGCACTGGGATGAGAACGCGGGTCAAGCTGGGTAAAGAGGCTCTCCGAAGTGGAAAGGGATACTAGTGAACGGTAAAAAATTAAGCGGCATTGTTCCACCAATCGGGACCCCACTAACGGAAGACGAGCGGGTTGACGAAGCCGGAATGCGGCGGTTGGTTGATCACCTCCTGAAGCACGGCGTAAATGCGATTTTTGCCAACGGGGGCATGGGGGCGTTTGCTCTATTGAGCGATCATGAACAGGCGAGGGCAGTTGAGATCGTAATCGATGAAGTGCACGGGCGAGTGCCGGTGATGGCTGGCGCGGCCGACACGAGTACCAAAAGGGTAATTGAGAAGGCTAAACGCATGGTCAGCCTGGGAGCGGACTACATTTCGATCCTTCCTCCTTACTATTTCTCACTTACGACCGAATCGCTTACCAAATTTTATCTCGATATTGCGGACGCCATCCCCAGCCCAATTGTCGTTTACGACAACCCCTACACTGTTCACTATCGGATACCGATTGATTCAATCCTAAAATTGTCAGAGGTTCCACATATTGTTGGTCTGAAGGAGTCTGATCAGGACGTCGAGCGCTGGCAGCATCTCACCCATCTTTTCAGAAGTGATGCGGACTTCAGCATTCTCATTGGCACCGAGTCATTGATCAGAGTGGCCTTCTCACTGGGAGCGGATGGAGTCGTGTCAGGTCTGCATAACATCGCCCCCCAACCTGCGGTTGAGCTCTATCGTCTGATGCAGGCTGGTGATGTTGAAGCAGCAGACGTATTTCAGCAAAAGCTGATCGACCTTTTCAACATCTTTACCTGTGGGGCCGGCATCTGGGGTGGCTTTGAGGTGGCGCTCAACTTCATCGGTATCTGTGAAAAGGTAGGGGCTGGCCCATTTGACACACCGATCAGTGAATCGGTGCGGAACAAGGTGGAAGAGATCCTGAAAGCCTCTTTGTAACGGTTCTGAAGGAATGAGGGCGCCAGGTCTTTTAGCTGGACGTTTTGAGGGAGATAAAGTGAGATTCTTGATCATTGGTTGTGGTTCGATGGGCAAGCGAAGGGCGCGGGTACTGAAGAGGCTCGGGTTTAATGACATCCTGGCTTTTGATATGCGCTCTGACCGGCTCGATGAAATACGTGCCAAGTCTGGTGTCCAGACGTTTGATAACCTTGAAGGTGCACTTATTGCTGAGCCGGACGTGCTGATGGTTTGTGTTCCTCCGCATCTGCATGTTCAGTATATGCGTGAAGGCCTGAGGAGCAATAAGCACCTGTTCGTTGAGGCTCCCACGGCTCTGTTGGAAAAGGAGTTGGATGAGGTGATTGGGCTGGCGGCAAACAGCGATAGAGTTGTGGCGCCAAGCTTCACTTATTTCTGCCACCCTCATCATGTAAAGGTCAAGGAGTTGGTTGATTCGGAGGTCATTGGCAAGCCCATCGCGTTAGTCATTCATAGCGGGTTGCACGTC
>DASROI010000199.1:0-25567 GCA_035646955.1 Pyrinomonadaceae bacterium | reverse complement strand
GGTACGAAGGTACTGGATGAGGGCCGAACAGTGTTTGATGGTCGCGCAACTCAACCAACCATCGAAGGTCCAAAGCTCTACAAGCGGAATGGCTATTACTATATCTTTGCACCCGCTGGAGGCGTTCCAACTGGATGGCAGGCGGTTCTGCGATCCAGAAACATCTATGGACCCTACCAGGCGCGCATCGTTATGGACCAGGGAAAAACTGCGATTAATGGACCTCATCAAGGTGCCTGGGTGCAAATGAAATCAGGCGAGTCCTGGTTTATCCATTTTCAGGACAAGGGACCTTATGGACGTGTCGTTCATCTCCAGCCTTTGCAATGGCGCAACAACTGGCCCGTCATCGGTCGTGATGCGAATCGTGATGGGAAAGGCGAACCGGTCATTACGTATAAGAAGCCGGCGGCGGCCGCATCCATTGCGCTAGCTCCCCAAACAACTGACGAATTCGACTCGACCGACATCGGGTTGCAGTGGCAATGGCAGGCAAACTTTGAAGACCGGTGGTGGACGTTAAACGATCGACCGGGATGGCTGCGTCTCAATGCCTTTCCACTTCCGCTTGAGGCCGTTAATCTCTGGCCTGTATCAAATCTTCTATTGCAGAAGATCCCTGCGCCTGCGTTCACGCTTACGACGAGGATTGATGCCAACAGTCTCTCGATTGGCGAAGAAGCTGGTTTGGTATTGATGGGGATGGATTATTCGTACCTTGCCGTGGTGCGTAACGACGATGGGTTTCGACTTGAGAAGACTGTTTGCAAAGAGGCAAATTCCGGCATTGAAGAGTCGGAAGAAGCGGGACTAAATATCGCTGGCGCTTTATTGCATTTACGCATGACACTGAGTCATGAAGGGATTGCGCGTTTCAGTTTCAGCAGTGACGGCGCCAAATTTATTCCGATTGGTGAGCCTTTCAAAGCTCGTGAGGGGAAATGGATAGGGGCGCGAGTTGGGTTGTTCAGCCTGGCAATGTCAGAAGGATCGAAACATGGGTACGCGGATTTCGACTGGTTCAGGTTTGAGAAGAATTAATTCCACCGTCTCTACGTTATCAATTATCAGATGCCTCTCGCTTCGCGGACGATCTCGACGTATTGTTTTGCTCTTTCAGTGATGACGCTGAGTTGCCCATCGCGAATGGCCTTGAGGTCAACCAGATCTGCGCCAACTCCTAAAGCACTCGAACCAGCCTTAATAAAATCTGCCGCTGTCTTCATCGAAACGCCGCCGGTTGGAACCATTTCAATCTGTGGTAAGGGTGCTTTCAACGACTTGATGTAGCTTGCGCCTCCGAGCGAGCCCGCCGGAAATACTTTTACGAAATCGGCGCCGGCGGTCCAGGCGGCTACAACCTCAGTTGGTGTCAGAGCACCAGGAAGCACCACGATTCCGTATTTTCGGCAACAAGCGATCGTTTCAAGATTCAAAGCCGGGCTTACGACAAACTGCGCTCCGTTAAGGATGCATGCGCGAGCTGTTTCGGCATCGAGTACTGTTCCAGCGCCGACTATCGCATCGTCGCCGTATCGTGCAGCAACTTGCGCTATCACATTGAGTGCGCCTGGCACTGTCATAGTGATCTCGAGAACTGAAACTCCACCTTCTCGAATAGCATCGATTGCGCTCATCGCATCATCGGCGGAATTTGCGCGCACGACTGGGATAATGCCGGTGTCGCGGATTTGTTTGATGACGTCGTTTTTGTGCATGAGTCTATTTTATTGATGTGACTATATAACAAAGCAGTGCCGGGCCACCGCATCCCAAGGTTAGCGAGCGACCCGGGCGGTGCCGCCCTTCATCACGCGTTCTACTTCGGCGAGTGTGGCCATAGTTGTGTCACCGGGCGTGGTCATTGCGAGCGCTCCATGCGCAGCTCCACATTCGACGGCCCATTGAGCGCCTCGCTCGGTCAAGAGCCCGTAGATCAAGCCAGATGCGAAAGAGTCGCCTCCGCCAACGCGGTCCATGATTTCAAGGTTTTCGCGAATAGGAGCCTGGTAGAGCTCGCCAGATTCGTAGCAGACAGCTCCCCAGTCGTTGAGTGTCGCTGTCCGGGCATTTCTGAGCGTGGTCGCTACGACTTTGAAATTTGGAAATTCACCAACTGCAGTTTCTATCATCCGTAAAAAGTTTTTCACGTCGAGTTTTGAATGATGCTCGTCGAGGCCCTCGACCTCAAATCCGAGGGCGGCAGTGAAATCCTCTTCATTGCCAATCATCACGTCTACTAGTGGTGCGAGTTCACGATTCACGGAGACAGCTTTTTTCTGTCCCCCAATTGCTTTCCAAAGCGACTCGCGATAATTCAGGTCGTAAGAAATAAGCGTTCCGTGTTTTTTGGCTGTCTCCATCGCCTCGCGCGCCACTTCGGGTGTCGACTCCGAAAGTGCGCAAAAGATTCCACCAGTGTGAAACCACCGGGCACCTTCGCGACCAAAGATCTGTTCCCAATCAATATCACCCGGTTTCAATTGTGAGATTGCAGTGTGGCCTCGATCTGAACATCCTGCGGCGGCACGAACGCCAAACCCTCGTTCAGTAAAGTTGAGACCGTTTCGAACAGTTCGGCCGACGCCGTCAAACTTGACCCATTTCACGTGTGATTGATCCACGCCGCCCTGATAGATCAGGTCCTGGACCAATCGGCCCACCGAATTATCGGCAAAAGCGGTTACCACGGTCGCTTCAAGTCCGAAGCAGCGCTTCAGTCCGCGTGCTACGTTGTACTCGCCGCCGCCTTCCCATACCTGAAAATTCCTGGTGGTATGGACACGCCCGTCGCCTGGATCTAACCGCAACATCACTTCGCCGAGGCTCACAATGTCCCAACGACAGTCTTCTTTCTTTTTAACCTGCAAAGTTGTCATTTCGAATGGTAGTAAATGCTCAGGATTCTTAAGTTGTCGAAGCTCCGGAGCGCGGCGCGGAATTTGACCTGGCGATAAACAGACCAACTACCACGCCGATAACGGCTCCAATCAATCCTGCAATGATCATGTATTCAAAGAGGGTGTGCCCAGGTACATGAGTGATCAGCCCCACACACCAACCGAAAAAGGAACCGAAAATCATGCCAAGAAAGCCAAACCCGATAAAGCTACCGACTGAATATCTTTCAGCAGGTGGCAAGTCGACCTCCACAACTGGCTCGAGGCGAGGCGCAAGCAGGTGAATCACCAGTAGCGCAAACAGGTAGGCTGTTCCAGCGATAACGAACACAATACTGTAGTTCTTGTGGGAGTACTCAAGAATGTAGCCAGTCGCGACTGCCATTGTGGCGCCACCAAGTGCTCCAGCCATACCGCCAATGCCGACCACTGATCCGACTGCCTGACGCGGAAACATGTCGGAAGTTGTCGTGAAGAGATTACAGGACCAACCCTGGTGTGCAGCCGCAGCTAAGCCGATGAGAGCAACCGCACCCCAAAGGTTATGAACTTGCGACACAAACATGATTGGTGTCACCGCGAGCGCACAGATCAGCATGGCAGTCTTACGGGCCTTGTTAACTGTCCAACCACGCTTGATAAAAGATGAGGACAACCATCCACCGCCGACGCTACCGATGTCGGCGATCAAGTATATAGCGATTAACGGTGGTCCAATTGTGGTCAGATCCAGGCCGTGTGTGTCGCGCAAGTAAGGCGGTATCCAGTACAGGTAAAACCACCAGATTGGGTCAGTGAGATATTTTCCGAGCGCAAAAGCTGAGGTCTGTCGATGCGGAATCAGCTTCACCCAGGGTATTTTTACAGCCGGCGGGTCCGGTGGATCGCTCTGAATATGGGCCAACTCTGCTTTTGATACGCGAGGGTGAGTCTCTGGGCGTCCGTATAACGGAATCCAGAAAGCGAGCCAGATCAGACCAATCGCGCCGGTCATGATGAAGGCCCATTCCCAGCCCCAGTGACCGGCGATCCATGGGACCACCAGGGGCGCAACAATCGCACCGACATTTGATCCGGCGTTGAAGATGCCGGTCGCGAACGCTCTTTCTTTCTTGGGAAACCACTCGGCAACGGTTTTGATTGCAGCGGGAAAATTTCCGGCCTCGCCAACACCAAGAGCTGCCCGAGCTACGCCAAAACCGAGCGGGGTACGGGCCAGTGCATGGGCCATCGCTGCTAAACTCCACCAGACAATCGCAGCGATATAGCCTTTGCGGGTACCAATGCGGTCCATCAATCTGCCTGCCATCACCAGGCCAAAGGCATAGGCGGCATTAAAGGCGGCGACGATGTTGCCGTAGTCTACTTCGGTCCAACCAATCGCCTGTTGCAGGTCCTTGGATAGAATTCCCAGTACCTGGCGATCGACATAGTTCACAGTAGTTGCGAAGAAGAGCAACCCGCAGATCACCCAGCGATAGCGACCAACCTTTACTCCTACACTCTCCTCTGTCCCGCTTAATGCAGCAGGTTGCGCAGTCGTCTTGGGGAGAGCTGCAGGATTGAGCTCGCTGGCATCGTTCATTTGGTTGTTCTCCGCAGAAGAATTGGAAGTTACTGATTTACGCCACTTGCGAGAAAGCCACCGTCAACGGTTAGTACTTCCCCGTTAACGAAACTGGCGGCATCGGACGCTAAAAAGATTGCAGCACCGGCTAACTCTTCAACTTTTCCGAATCGACGCATCGGCGTTCGCATCAGAAACTCTTTACCACGCTCAGTTTCGTCAAGCAGTTTTTCGTTAAGAGGCGTGCGAAAGACGCCTGGCGCGATTGCGTTCACACGTACTCCACTTTGTCCCCATTCGATTGCCAGAGATTTAGTCAGGGACGCCACAGCTGCTTTGCTGGCACAATACGCCGCGACCTCATAAAGGGCCACAAAGGTTGAGAGTGATGCAATGTTGATGATGCTGCCGTACTCGCGCTCCAACATGTGTCGACCAAAAATCTGTGCCGCCCGTAACGTTCCGGTCAGATTTGTATCGATGATGTTGTCCCAGTCTTCCTCAGAGAAATCGAGGGTTGGGGCGCGTTTGGTTCGACCCGCAGAGTTTACCAGAATATCGACTTTGCCGAATGACCTAACGCATTCGTTTAGAAGATTTTGCAGCGATCCGCGGTCGGAAACATCGGAAGGGATTCTCAGCGATCGGCGCCCTCGTTCTTCTATTTCTCGAGCGGCTAATTCTGTTTGTTCGAGTCTGCGGGAAGAGGGAACTACGTCAGCGCCAGCATCGGCCATTCCTCGCGCTATTGCCAGGCCAATTCCCGATGTTCCGCCGAGTATAACCGCAACTTTTCCATCAAGTGTGAGTTGAGAATAGCTCATATAAGGTTTCTGGATCCTGTAACTTTACTTTAAGAAGGGACGTTTTATTTGAGTAGCTATCATAACCGATGCGGCATTTACATGCTTGAGCTTTTGCATGCGATCAGCTCGATCAATTCATCGTCCCAGACCAAGCAAAGGTTAGACCACTTTGTCGTTGTGCAGGAAATGTCTAACATCATGTTGACGCTGCGTCAAGTTCGCGTAAAAGCCCGTTTCCGCCAATAAATAGCGATGTTTACGAGCGCCGAAAACGGCCCGACAAGTTGCTTGTCATGTTTAGCCACGCATGTTACAGTCAGGCTTCGAAATTTGGATTGGTCAAACCAGTCAGCGCCTCAGGCAGTAACTTTGTAGTGAGATCATCGGTGTCAGCAATTACCCAACAAAGAATCACGCGGCGAGTTTCCGGAAGCAATATATGGCTAGGCCATGGCTCCGAGTCGGAGTCCGATTATCTTCAGTCAATCGAGCCGCAGGCTCTGTCATACGAGATATTCTCTTCCGAAGAAGAAGTCGGCCGAGCGATGTTCGAAGAAATCGAGTTGGCCGCTCAAAACAAGGATGGGGATCTCGTCATCATTTTGCTCGGCGGGCGTGGTGCGCAAGCGCTCCATCGTTTGCTGGGTCGCGTGGCGGTCACCGATGAAAAAAATGGCTTACTCAGTCGACTCCGAGTATTCACCCAGGATGCGCTTGCTCCTTTGAGGATGGATAACGGGTTGAGTTTTGTTCGCGATTTCGAGCGGTTGCTGGGTGAGAATTTCTTTCGGAAGGTTAAGAGCTTTCGATCGATCCGCACTGACTCCGAAAATCTGGAAGATGAATTGAAGAATTATATCCTTGAGCTGGAATCTGTCGGCGGAGTTGACATCTTCTTCCTGGGCCTTGGTCCCGAAGCCAACGCGGCATCCCATCTCGCCTACATCAAACCGGGGTCAGGTGCCAGGTTTGGAGATGTCGCTGGCCTGATCCCGATATCACAGAGTATTCTCGAACATCACATCACAAAATTTAAAGCAGGTGGGGCCAACATATCTGAGCGAGATGAAGCGGAATGCCGTTCTGCGTCTACAATAGTGACGCTTGGTCCAGCTGCGATTCTCGGAGCTAAACGTATCGTGCAGTCTATTGTCGACGCCAGTACTGCACCGGCAAAGCGAGACAGTTATAAAGAGTTGTTGAACGCGTCGATTTCCGACGATGCCGTCAAGAGAGCCGAACAGTTGGACGATAATCCAGGGCTCTGGCTACGCTTGCACCCAAACGTCAGATCGTTGATCCTACCGGACGTTCTGGAAAACTAGTTGAAAAAATAAACATGTCGAGTATTGAAATACCCCAAGCATATCTCAGCGAGTACGCCATCATAGTCGATGACTCGGATAACGTAGCGGTAGTAAAGAAAGCGACTAGTGCCGGACTCGAAGTAACGCTGCCCGGTGGTGCGACGCTTGAAATTCGTAACGCAGTTCCACCGGGCCATCGGTTTGCAACCATTGATATACCCGAAGGTGAATTCGTCCTGCAGTTTGGTCAGCCAATCGGGACATCGCTCGGTATCAAGCGCGGTGAGCAGATAACTCATGGAAACATGACTAACGATGTGCCCATCGTTCGCGACCTGTCTGCCGGTCTAGAGACGCCTCCACCAGAATATTTTGACATTTCAGAACGACGAACATTTATGGGGTTTCGTCGGAGCGATGGGCGCGTTGGGACCCGCAATTACGTTCTAATTGTTCCCACGAGTATGTGCGCGAGTCATGAGGCGTCGCAGATTTCTACAATTGCCGAGTTCACGTTGTACAGCCGGGAAAAGTTTCCCAATGTCGATGGAGTCGTAGCAATTCCTCATAACAAGGGATGCGGTTGCCAGGATGGCTCGACGATCGATGTAATGCTGCGAACGCTTTCAAATTACGCGGACCATCCAAACGTGGGTGCCGTAATTCTGATTGATCTCGGTTGTGAGAAGACTAACCTGGCCCAGGTCGAGCGTTACCTGCTCAAGCGAGAAAAAGCCTTCAACAAGCCGGTTGCAAAGATCGGTATCCAGGATGTGGGCGGAACTCAATCGGCAATTCAACAAGGCCTAAAAGAAGTCGAGCGCCTGCTTCCGGAAGTGAATCAAACTACGCGTGAAGAGTTTTCGGTGAGTGAGCTCGTGCTTGGCGTAAAGTGTGGTGGCTCTGACGGTTTTTCTGGCATTTCGGCCAATCCATCATTGGGACGAGCCGCCGATATGCTGGTGAAGTCGGGCGGCACGGTTCTGATCACCGAGGTACCAGAGTTTTGTGGTGCTGAACATTTGCTCGCGAATCGCGCGAAAGATGTTGAGACCGGACGCGCGGTCTATCGCATGGTTGATTGGTACAAGGAATACGCCTCCAAGTTTGGCGCGGTGCTAAACAACAATCCCAGTCCCGGAAACATAGCGGGCGGCCTGCTGAACATTACGATCAAGTCTCTTGGTGCTGTAGCAAAAGCCGGCACGACTCGAGTTGAAGGTGTCGTTGAATATGCAGAGACACCAACCAATCGTGGTCTCAATCTCATGCAGGGACCTGGTTACGATCAGGAATCGACGCCGGGCTTAGTTGCCGCGGGAGCAACGGTCGTCGTCTTCACTACCGGGCGCGGTACGACGATTGGCAATGCAATCGCTCCTGTCATCAAGCTTGCTTCAAATACACCCATTTTTGAAAGAATGGCCAACGACCTCGATCTTTCCGCCGGTGGTGTCATAGACGGAACTGAAACTATCGATGAGGTTGGTAAGCGAGTATTCGAACAGGTTTGTGAGGTCGCGAGTGGAAACGTTCTCGCAAAGGCGGAAATTCATAAACATCGTGAATTCCAGTTCTGGGCCGAGCAAACAGTTTCGTTATAAACGTAGTAGCAGGCCGAAGCGCGGTAGCGTCGGGTCAGCCTCAATAATCAACAAGTTGTGACTATCGCGAAGTGCACCGATGCTACCGCGCTCCGGTACTGACCTCGCCTCGCCGCAAGTTGCTACCGCAGCCCATAACGGTGACAATGGCCTCGTTCTAATTAAACAAATCAAGAGGACAGACAGATTATGAAACGAAAAGCTTCAGCTGCGTGGCAGGGCGGATTGAAAGACGGTAAAGGCACGATTTCTACTGACAGCGGGGTACTCGACAATTCCCAGTATTCCTTCAGCACACGTTTTGAGGACGGGAAGGGCACTAATCCTGAAGAACTAATCGCAGCCGCACACGCGGGTTGCTTCGCAATGGCTCTTTCTGGCCAGCTTGGAAACGCCGGTCTAACCGCAGATCGGATTAATACGACTGCTGCCGTCACTCTCGAGAAAACCGACGCCGGTTTTACGATTACAAAAATTCATCTCGACGTCTCAGCTAAAGTTCCATCTGCAACCGAAGAGCAGTTTCAAACAGCTGCCGGTAATGCCAAAGCTGGTTGTCCAGTCTCACGTCTCCTGAAGGCGGACATCACAATGACCGCGACGCTAGAAGCGTAAGCTGTCATTTAGAAATTTGAGACATAGCTGGTAGCTGCTGTGTCTCAAACAATTCAGAAGTGTCCACTCAAATATTCAAATCTGAGTTATGCGGTGAAGGCTCACACGACAGTGATCTTTCGGCAGAGACGTGCGCCCAAATTCTTTCGCAGGCGCTTGAACCAATCGAGCCTCATTCGCGCGTACTGGCTATCCTGCCCGATAAAACCCGCGACGATACTACTCATGTTCTCTTCCCGATTGCGGACGAGATTCTTCGAGATCGCAATGTCAAGAGTTTTGATGCTCTCATTGCACAGGGAACTCACCCGGCAATGTCAATCGAACAGAAGCTGCAAAAGATTGGCTTGTCGAACTTCGACGGGACGCTGTTTGATCATGAGTGGAACCAGCCGGAAGAATTGATAACGCTGGGTGAATTGAGCCAGAAAACCGTGGTCCAACTTACAGGTGGGCTCGTGGATCAGGCCGTTCCCGTGACGTTAAACAAGCTACTGGCGCCGGGTGTCTATGATGTTGTTCTTGTTTTTGGTGCAACGGTTCCGCATGAAGTAGCAGGGTTTGCGGGCGGCGCAAAGTATTTCTTCCCGGGAGTTGCGGGACCGGAGTTGACTCACACGACACACTGGCTTGGCGCACTCGCCGGCATTGAGCACATCATCGGAGAAGTCGAAACACCGACTCGTCATTTGATCGAGGCTGCCGCTGATCTCGTACCCGCCGGTGTGATCTCACTGAATAGCGTGGTTTCGCGAGAAGATAACGGCAGAATTCGAACTTACGGTCTCTTTGCAGGTGACATTCGCGATGCGTTTCGTAGTGCGGCCGGCGTCAGTAAAGATGTGCACATTCGATCTATCGGGCGCAAGTACAAACGAGTGGTTGGCCTTCTCGATCCGCATTACGACGAAATGTGGGTCGGCGGAAAAGCGAGTTATAAGTTGGGCGCAATTATCGAAGACGAGGGAGAGTTGATTATCTTTGCTCCCGAGTTGAAACGGATTTCGGAAACTCACGGCGCTCTGATCGAAAAGTATGGCTACGCGCCGCTTGAAATCGTCCGAGACATGCTTGGAGTTTCAGAGGAATTGCGTGAGAACTTGTGCATTGCGGCTCACCTTGCCCACGTGTCTTATGCCGGACGCGTTGATAAAGAAGGCAAGATTGTGCCGCGTTACCTGATTACAATGGCCACTGGCATCGACGAGGAAACATGTCGTCGCGTCAATCTCGGATACCTCGATTACAGGTCCTTCGATTACGAGCAGCTGCGTTCTGATCCAGACACATTAATTGTCGAGAATGCCGGTCGCGATCTTTACAAGGTCTCGGCCTAACTTTACAGGTGCTGCGAGCGTCCGGCCCATACGGTACCGCGAGCGCAGCGACCGGCCAATACAGTACCGCGAGCGCAGCGACCAGATGCCATGCTCAACAAGTGATCGGATGGATCACATCGGGGAAGTTGATCGTGGCCTCCGGTCGCTTCGCTCGCGGTACCGTACTGACCGCAAAGACTGGCACTTGATTGTGGGTCACCACGTCGCCATTCCTGACTTACGCGACTAGCGCGTCACGTGGCTCGATAGGCGGCAATGGACCAGTCGTACCGATCTGAGTCTCAAGATTGCAGGTTGAAATAAAGTGGTCTATTTGCCTGGCGCCCAGAGGCGTCGAGAATAAGTATCCCTGACCATTCTCGCAATCTAGTTTTCGCAGCATCGTCACCTGATCTTCCGTTTCGACGCCTTCCGCTACCACGTCCATCCCAAGATTCTGTGCCAGAGCAACAATGGTCCTCACAATAGCGATGTTTTCCTCGTTTTCCATCATTTGAGTCACGAAAGATCTGTCGATCTTTAAAGTATCGATCGGGAATCTCTGCAGGTAACTCAAACTCGAGTAACCGGTGCCGAAATCGTCGATACTCAATTGAACACCGAGGTTTCTCAACTCCGTTAAGAGGCCGACAGCAGCTTCGATGTTATCGCTGAAAACGGATTCAGTGATCTCCAGCTTTAGACAGCGTGGCGGCAGGTCAAATTCCTCCAGCAGATTGGCGATGTTCTCAACCAACCCTGGTTGATTGAACTGTTTCACTGACAAGTTAACGCTGACAAATAGAGGCGGCTTCACTGGATATGTGATCTGCCACTCTCGAGCCTGGCGACAAGCCGATTCAAGGACGGTTTGACCGATGGTCAGGATCTGGCCGGTTTCCTCGGCTACTGGAATAAAATCCTTTGGTGGAATGAGGCCAAATTCGGGGTGTCTCCATCTGACGAGTGCCTCAAAGCCCATGAGAGTACGATTGGCAAGAGAGACTATTGGTTGATAGTCGACGAAAAGTTCACCACGTTCACAAGCGTGTCTAAGATCGGTTTCCATCTTCAGCCGGCTCATCAATTCGCCGTGCATGTCGCGTCCAAAGACTTCGTAACGTGCTTTGCCGCATTCCTTAGCGCGGTGCATCGCAGTTTCAGCGTCACGTAACATATCTGAGACCTGCTCGGAATGTCCTGTACCTAAAGCGATGCCGATGCTCATCGTTGTATAGACTTCTTGTCCGAACAAGTTGAACGAAATGGCGAGCGCTTGTTGAATACGGGTTGCGACCGAACAAGCCTCTGCTTCACTTGTAACGTCATCGAGTAGGACCGCAAACTCGTCTCCGCCAACGCGACCGAGAACGTCGCCCTGTCGCATACAAGTACTGACACGATGAGCGATCTGCATTAAGAGTTGATCACCGCTCGAGTTCCCGAGGCTATCGTTGACCAGTTTGAAGCGATCAACATCCAGGAGAAGAACTGCGAAGTTCTGGGCCTTATTTGATGTTTTCCTTGCGACGCGGAGTTTGACGAGGTCATTAAATCTCGCGCGGTTTGGCAAGCCAGTCAGCGTGTCCTGCGTTAGTTTCTCCTCGGCTTTCTTCCGATCACTAATGTCCTGAACCTGGAAGAACAATCTCTTTGCCCCGGACTCAGAATCCTTCAGTAGCGAAACGTGCCATTGGACCCATAGCGTGTGACCTTGCTCATGGATGTATCGTTTCTCCTGTTCGTGACTCTGTATGTAGCCCTCAATCACACGTTGAATGTACGACTGCACTTGTTTCAAGTCCTCGTTATGCGTCAATCGTTGAAAGCTTGTGGCGCGCAACTCCTGTTCGGAGTATCCGAGTAGCTTGCAGAGTGCTTCGTTGACTTGCAGCCAACTGCCATCGACTGAAACAACAGCCATTCCGATCGCGGCATTGTCGAACGTTCCATAGCTGCCCTTCGCGGCCTGGGGCGTTGCGGATAAAGCGAAAGGTATTGAGTTAGAAAGAGCTGCCTGTGGGTCGACTTCTGTCGAGCCAAGTTGTTTGTTTTGGACGCGTTCAGACTCTCTCCGCTTCTTCATGCGCTTCTGTTCGTACATGGCCTGGTCTGCTTGTTCTAACAACTCTTCGAAGCAGGTCATGCGTTGGGGTTCGAGAGCGGCGACTCCGATACTGAATGAGAGTTTGTGCCGGCATTGTTCGCTGGCGTTATAGGCCTTGAGATTGTCGGTTAGTCGAGCAATCGCATCTTCTTTCTTGGCGGTCAGGTCAGTAACGACGATTGCGAACTCGTCGCCGCCGAGGCGAGCAATAATGTCAGTGCTGCGAAAACTTCGATTGAGGATTTTGGCGGTTGCAATGAGAGCGTTGTCACCTTCATTGTGTCCGAATTCATCGTTGATACGCTTCATTCCGTCGAGATCTATAAACAGAAGCAGCAGAGCTTCTTTTTGACGGCTGGCAAAATCGAAATAGGGTGCAGCGTGCTTTAACAAGCCACGACGATTGTAGAGACTCGTCAAATCATCCTTTAAAGAACTGTTGCGAAGTGTTTCTTCGGCCTTCTTGCGCTCGGTAATATCCCGTACAACCTGGACCAGTCCGCCGCCGTCAACACTTGAGATTGAGATTTCGAGGGGTACGCTACTACCATTAAGACCTAAGCCCATTGCTTCACCGCGCCAGGAACCATCACGCCAGACTGCCGGCATAATCTCTTGTTTCAAGCGGTGGAGCTCATCGTCGAAGTAGAACATTTCCCAGCTTGCTCCAATCAAACCCTGTGGATCCGTGTAGCCGAAGACCTTTGCATACGCGTCGTTGAGATAAATGCAAACGCCGGTATGGTCGATAATTGCCATTCCATCCATCGACGCCTTCATTGCGGCAGCCTGTTGGGCAAGAGAGCCGGCGGCGCGCTTCCGTTCCGTTATGTCGCGAGCGACCACTGAAGCACCGGTGATCTGACCTGCATCGTGAATTGGGCAGATGGTCAACGAGACATCGATCGGTGTGCGGCCTTTTTTAAGGTGGACCATCTCATGTTGCTGAACATTTTCTCCACGGGATACCTTGTCGAAGAGTGCGTTTGCTTCTTGTCCACGTCGAAGATCAAAGAGCATGGAAATTTGCGAGCCCATGGCTTCTCTTGCGGTGTACCCGTAGATGCTGCGAGCGCCGCTATTCCAGCTCATGATCACACCATCAGGCGTTACCCCAATGATCGCATCGCGCGATACATCGACAATTCCCTGGAGGCTGGATAGTTCTTTTCGAACTTCATCGAGTGCAGAGAGCGCCACTGTACCACTGCGCCAGATAACCAGGCCCAGCACAAATTCTGCGAGAAACAGCGTAAAGACAACTTCGAGTTGAAGCGAGCCGAAAAGATCGCCTGCGATAAAACAGAAGACGAGACAAGCGGGAACGACGAATATGGGGAGGGGCCACAGTTTGCGGCTACGTCGTAGTACGGAGGGTTTTAAGTCTAGAACCATCATCTGGGTCCTGGACCAAATGAGGTGGTCCACCTTTCACACCGGATTATTGAAGAACTGGGAGGGGGCGCGTTGGGGACGTCATAAAAGCACGCGCACCTGCAATCTCAAAGGTTGTTAAGCCAATGTCGTGCCAGACAGGGGAATGAAGAATTGCTGAGAGTTTTCAGAAGTGAGTAATCAACGTAACGCCTTATTAATCAAATTGACCGACACTAAGAGCATTCTGCTAGTGACAGGAATTGTCTGGAAGCTTATCGACTGCTGGACCAGATTGGACCGATTGAGTTCCAGAAACCAAATTACCAACGGGTCGGGGCGCCCCTGACCTCAGTCATTTTTCCCCGACCCGCTCGTCAGGGATGCGCTCACACAGTGCTTTCTCCTCCTGTTGATCGCACCACGCACATCCCAAACTCAATCCCAACCTATCAATGAGCCGCCGCTGCACTGTGTCCATTCGAATGAGACAGCGCCGCGCCATTTCTCATGGCTACGTGTTGTTCTAGCAACGAGCCACACCTAACGTATCGGTAATAGTTTGCAGATTCATTAATCAAGGCCTGCGTTCAATAGTTGGCCCAATAGAATCCAAACGCGTTTTAAGATCGATTCGGCCGGTGCGAGAAAATGACGAAAAGATTTCGATTTCTTGAGTGCTCATATTCATACCTCCTAATCCCGCGCAAGCATCGCGAGCATTCGGTCGCCCTCTTCTGCGCTCAAAGACGTATGAACAATCGTGTCACCGTAGTTGCGCAACTGCTCGAGCGCGACGGGAACGGTCGCTGTTCGCAACAACATGAAAATCGCTGAACTTCCTGGTCTAATCAGGGCAGCAACATCGCGAGTGAAGTTGTCTGCAAGTCGCAGACGATCATTCCACCATTTGGCCTCAGTGGTTTTGAACTCATCCAGCGCCGAACCGTTAAGGCCGCGCGTTTGGAGCGCAATACCATTCGCCGCGTCTACCATGTGATTTGTTAAGGGCAGAAATAAGGTCGTGCTTAATAATGAGCCCCAGATTCTGGCCCAGTCCGTACCGGTCGTATTTTTTGATAGGTCAACGCTAAGGTGGGCAGTGGCGTTGCCCCTCTCATCAAGGGTTACCACCACGGCATCTTTCAGATCTCTAACCCAGCGCCACTGTCTTCGACGTAGCTCGTTTAACACTTCCGGAGCGCGATATTGGTCCCGAAAAACGAAGACAACCAGTTCACTCACGGCCCTACTCCCGATCTGCGGTGCCTCGTATGTTGCAATCGCTGCAAAAGCCGACAGCAAGTAAAGTCGAGGTCACAAGAAGACTATTTTCCTCAGATATGAACGGCGAAAGGGTTACCGGGTTACTCTTTCATTAAAGGTAACTCGTTGTTGGTATCAGGCGGAGGATAGGTTTTTCGAAGGGGTTAAGGAATCGGGTATAGTCTGTATTTCAGGGTAGGATGTTTATGTAAACTCATGCGCAGGTTTTCGGATTTAAGCCTCAACCAGCTGGTTTCGAATCGCGTAGTGGACCAGTTCTACTATTGAATTTATCTCCAGTTTTCGCATTACAGTTGCCCGGTGAGTTTCTACCGTTTTCACACTTATGGACAGTTGCGAGGCGATCTCCTTGTTGCTTTTACCTTCTGCCAGCATTTGCACTATCTCGCGTTCCCTGTCAGTCAAGGTACGAAAGACGGAGCCTTCATCGGGTGCCACATTCGACTTCAAGAAGGCGTCCAGCAAGGCCTCTGAAACCTTCGCGGTAAAGAACGGCTTATGGTGCGAAAGTGCTTCTACTGCACTCGTAAGGTGACGACCAGCATCTGATTTGAGCACATAACCGCGAGCGCCGGCAGCCAGCACTTCACGAATCAACTGCTCTGTTTCGTGCATCGTAAAGATCAGGACTTCCGTGCGCGGTAATTCCCGCCTGATTTGACGAGTAGCCTCTAGTCCGTTCAGCTCAGGCATCGATAGATCCAACACTACGACGTCTGGCTTAAGCTTTAAGGCCATCGCAACTGCTTCGCGGCCGTTGGTTGCCTCGCCGCAGACTTCCCATCCCTCGCGACTGGAGAGTTGATCTCTTAAGCCACGACGAACTATGTCGTGATCATCAGCCAGCAGAATTCGCATGCAGACTTGCTCCGTTTCCGACTGGCACTACCGCAACTATCGAAGTTCCACCTTCAGTTGAAATTATTTCGAGCTTGCCACCCAATTGTCGCAGACGTTGTTTCATACCCGGGATGCCAACTCCCATCTCGAGTAGTGCGTCGGTAGTGGCTTGGTTAACCGGCGGCAACCCTCGACCTCGATCTTTGATCTCGAGCTGAATCTCACCTATCCGTCTTTCGAGCCGTATACTAGCTGTTTCACTGCAAGAATGACGGCGAACGTTGGTGAGGGCCTCCTGCACGACACGGAACAGAGCAGTCTCGACATCGGACGAAAGGCGCCCGATCGGTTGAGCAATTACATCAACATAGATGCCACTTCGCTTGCTGAAACCTTCAACGTACCATTGCAACGCTGAAACCAGACCTGACTGATCTAGTAATGGCGGATGCAATAAGTAAGATAACGTCCTTATCTCTTTCAGTGATTGCTCACCTAATGATTGACATTCGATTAGTAACTGCTCAATTTCACCAGGTCTTAGCTGGTCCAATTGCATCAGTTTGGCCAGGTTGAGCGAGATTGCAAACAGGTTCTGAGCTGTTCCGTCGTGCAGTTCGCGTGCAATGCGTCGTCGTTCTTCGTCCTGGATATTGAACAGCTTGTCAGTGAGATCGACCAGTTCTTTTTCCACGCGAATCCGGTTAGTCACGTCTTCGCTAATCGTCATCAGAGACTCGACTTCGCCTTGAGGCGATAACTCGGGAATGATGCGAGTCCAGTAGTTTCTCTCATTAAACTCAAAAGCCCTGGTGACAGTTTTTCCCGTGGCAAAAGCCCTCCGACAGTGTGCTTCGAAGTCTCTCCAGTCGTAACCCGGCAATGATGCGTCGCGCTGCCGCTTTCCAATAAATCGTTCCGTTGGTGTGCCGGTGATCCGTTCGAGTGACGGACTCATATAGATGTAGCGCAGTTCCCGATCAAGACGAGAAATAATGTCAGGGGAATTCTCGACGAGAGTAGAAAACTCGCGTTCGCTCATACGAAGATTCTCTTCGAGTTGCTTACGCTCGGTTATATCGCTTGAGGCAACGAGAACACAGTGTTCGCCCTTGATATCAATCAATTCGGCAGAGGAGAGTAGAACTCGAAACTTGCCGCTTTTTGTCCGGAACTTCAATTCAAGATTCTTCGCTTCGCCTTTAAGCAACAGCGGCTCAATCAGTAACGAACGCTGCGCAGCAGTTTCAAAGACTGAGAGCTCTTGTGAAGTGTTCCCAATGACCTCTTCACGTGTGTATCCGCTCATCTCCAGGAAACTCTCGTTCACGTCGATATAACGCCCCTCAGTCAATGTCGTGAGTGACATCGGCTGAGGATTCGCATTGAAGGCTTTAGCGAAGCGATCCTTACTTTCCTGAACTGCCTCAGCGGCTTGCTTTTGGTCCGTAACATCTCGAGAAATGGCGAGCAGTCGCTCAACGTTGCCGTCTTCACCTCGAATTGGAGTGATGACCGTATTCCACCATTTCCTTTCTCCACCTAACGTGTTTCCGTCGCCGAGGAACACCACATTCTCGCCTTGAGCAGCGCGTCGTACGGAATCAGCAGCCGCGAGCTTTGCTTCGCCTGCCCAAAAATCGACCCATGAAGTGTTCAGGAATGGCTCAAGCTCGGTCATCTGCAGCAGTCGCTGCCCGTTTTGGCTGATATAGAGAAGTTTTCCCTTGAGATCCAAAACCTTGATGCAGTCGGTGCTACTTTCAACGATGCCTCGGTTGAACTCTTCGCTCTCGACCAATGCCGCTTCAGTCGTCTTACGCTGGGTTATGTCACGGACTACGCTTAAGACTTTGCTGCCATTGCAGGGGACAGTCCGAACTTCAAACCACTTGCGCTTACCATCGAGCTCGATTGAATAATCGGACAGTTGTAGGTTTCCGGTGCTAAGCGCGCGTGTGAAGTTCGTGCGCATCGGCGCCTCGATCTCCGGAGGGAGCACCTCCGTCATTCTTTTTCCGAGAAACTCTTCTGGAGAGACCAGCAGGTACGGATAGTTTTTCGGGTGATAATCGAGATAAACGCCATCTTTGTCCTGTAGAAAAATCAAATCTGGAATTGCCTTGAGGATAGCGACATTCCTTTCCTCAGCATCACGAAGGGCAGTTTCGGCGCGCTTTTGTTGCGTGATGTCTTTTCCAATCCCTTGTAGTTCAATAATTCCATCGCTCCGCCGAATCACATGATCGGTCCATTGCTGCCAGCCTACTGTACCGTCAGGCAATAGCACTTCGTGTTCGTAGATCACAGACATGGAATTATCGACCAATCTTTGAATGTGATTCTCGGCAGGAGCGCGAGCCTCCTCTGGCAGCAAGTCCAGAAATCGTGTACCAACTAGTTGTTCTCGCGATTTTTCGAAGAAACGACAGTAGGCATCGTTTACAAAAGTGATGGTTGTATCAGGCAGGTAACGACAGATCAGCTCTGTCTGTGTGTCGAGAACGTTTCGATAACGTTCTTCGCTTTCCGCGAGGTCTCGGGTAGCGCGCCAACGGCGGCTGCGTTCAAGTAGCAGACCAGCTATCAAGATCGACTGTAAGATAACCAGTCCGGCGACGACGATAATTTTAAGTGTGAAGCGATTCCAGAAGCGTGCCGCGTGGTTGGTATCGCGCTGAGCGGCGGCGTTGTTATCGGATTGCAGGAGGATTGCGGGTTGGACCACTGCCAAACTGTTGGCCGAAACCGTTATCTCGTTTTCTAAGGGTTTATAGTCTGAATCAAAGGCAAAAACTGCAGAAACGGACAGGACACACGTTGCGAGAGTGAGAAGTAGAAACGCGACTCGTGGGGAAAACGTTCGCATAGTTGCCGCGCAATCGGCCTGTCTGGCTCAGATGACTTAATACTGAGACTAACACCCCCTTCGATAGTTCTTTGAAAAGGAGGCGATTTCGAGGGGGAATAAGTTTCCTGGGCCTTATTGTCATTTACGCGGCAGTCGATGAAGGTCAGCTGCTCGCTTGCTGAGATAACCTATTGAGCGACGTGGGACACGAGTCCGTTGAAATTAGGGTCGTCTCGTTACCCGCTCTTGTTCTGTAAGCTATGGGCGGAGTGTACGCTCCGTTCATCACACTTTCAACCCCGAAAAACTACTGGAATGAGGCAAAATGCAGCTCAAATTTCATGGCTACTACTGCGCTTCCGTATTGGGTGTCAATTCTTGGTTAGGGACCTTCAATTTCTGATCTCTACCGAACACTCCGACTGGACAGTGTGACCAACAACAATCAAATCCCACTTCGCATCCCTACAGATTCTCCCTTGGCGAAATACGCATTTCACCTGATTACCTCACTGCTGCCAATTACTTAACCTTACAAATCACTCAAGACAGAAACAGCTCCCTTGCGATTCATTTCGGCGTGAGAGATGGGGCAGTTACGTCGTCCTAAGATCTAAGACAGACGAAATTGAAGGCCGTTCGTCGCTCAAGTGTGATGGATGTTCAACGGAGATGTGTCGTTTGGACTATCGAAAACTAATCAAGAGTCAATTAGCCCGACGTTTTGTACTTGTCTTGGCTCTGATCAACTTGCCAACTCTTTCAACCTTAGTAGCTCAAACTCAAAAATGTGCAGATGTCGAGACTGAAACCTGTGACTCATGCCTTCGGAGGGTCAAATTTGCACCCAGGAACAATTGGTTCACAAGCGGACTTCCTGTACGGTCCCGAACTTATGCGCGGGAGGATTGCACTTTCTTGAATCAGGAACCGACATTTTCCGAGCCCGGTCCGTTTATATTTGATCGATCAACGCTCTTCGGAACGCGCATAAAACCGGAAGAAAACGCCCCGCCCCAGCAACCTGTCGGTGGAGATGCCCAGGAACTTGCAAAGAAACTCTCGAATCCCATTGCTTCCCTGATTAGCGTTCCATTTCAATCGAACTTTGACTTCAACATGGGCACTGGTTCTGGGTGGCGTTATACACTCAACATTCAACCTGTTGTTCCGATTGAGTTGAACGCTAAGTGGAATGTGATCTCTCGAACCATTCTTCCGATCATTCACCAGCATAACGTGGTGAACACAAGCAGTCAGAGTGGTCTGGGCGACATTACCCAGAGTTTTTTCTTCGCCCCAACAGATAGCAAGAGGTTTATCTGGGGCGCTGGTCCTGTAGTGCTTATCCCTACCGCGACAAACGACCTGCTCGGGACGGAAAAGTTTGGTCTTGGTCCAACTCTACTAATTCTGAAACAAGAACATGCCTGGACTTATGGATTTCTCACGAACCACATCTGGTCTGTCGCCGGTAGTGATAGCCGGGCGAGCGTGAACTCAACCTTTATCCAACCCTTTCTCGCCTACAACACAAAAGATGCCTGGACCTTTGGTCTGAACACTGAATCGAGTTACGACTGGGTGGGTAATGCCTGGACCGTGCCGATCCATTTTTCCGTTTCAAAACTAATCAAGTTTGGCCATCAACCAATTAGCGTCGGCGGAACTTTGCGTTGTTGGGCCACCAGTCCGGCTGGTGGACCAGAAAATTGCGGATTCCGTTTCATCGTAACCCCGTTATTCCCCAAGTGAGGATATTGGAACGGCTTTATCTGGACAACTTAGATGAAAAATTCTTTTCGTCAGAGGGTTTCGAAGGCAAAGGGGTAAAGCATCATGCGAACATCAACAACAGGACCACTGCCATCATGGCACGATGGACCAACTAAGCAGGCCATCATCAATTTCGTCGATCGGATTACAAAGCAAAACTCGTCCGACTTTGTCTGCCCCGAAGATCGGCTCGCTGTCTTTGATAACGACGGGACACTATGGTGTGAAAAGCCGATACCCATTCAAGCCGATTTTCTCCTCCGACAAATAGGTGAACAAGCAAAGCAGAATCCCGAACTCTGCGATAAACAACCGTGGAAAGCAGTTTCGGAAAAGGACTACAAATGGCTAAGTGACGTCATCACCAAGCATTACAACGGCGATGACAGCGATTTAAATGTGATGGCGGCCGGCTTACTGAGAGCATACGCCGGCGAAAGTATCGAGACGTTTGCAGAAAAGGCCAACGAGTTTCTTGAGACGTCACAAAATCCGGCGCTGCGACGGCCCTATCTCACTACTGTTTACACGCCGATGCTCGAGCTCTTGCGTTACCTGAAAGCAAACAGTTTTACAAACTACATAGCTTCCGGTGGAACGAGAGATTTCATCCGGGCCATTACTGAAAAGCTTTACGGCGTTACTCCAGAGCACGTGATTGGCAGTTCGGTTGCTCTTGAATACAGGGTTGAAAAGGGGATTGGTAACGTTTTCCATAAACCTCTGTTAGAACTACTCGATGATGGACCAACAAAGGCTGTGCGCATTTGGAGCCGAACCGGACGCCGCCCGATTTTTGCCGCGGGCAACGCTAATGGCGACATTCAAATGTTGGAGTTCACCGCCCATCCTTCGCGTCCGTCTCACTGCATAGTGATCAATCACGATGATAACGATCGCGACATCGCGTACACCGCGGGCACAGAGAAATTGATCGACACAGCCCGGGCCAAAGACTGGACCATCGTTAGTGTAAGAGATGACTGGAGTGCTGTGTTTGCTGACATCAGCGAACCCGCGAAACAAGCATCTGCGTAGAAACTTTGGAGTGCGCCGGCCCGGCGGCGCTTTGTTACAACGGAGTTCTCATCGGCGCTCTTGCGAATGGTCGTGCGGTGAAACAATTGAAGGTTTCCTATGGAAATCATTTCGGAACGTCCGAAATCAACCTATACTCTCCACGATCAGAGGGATTCAAATCAGTTTCCGGCGCATGAGGAAGTTTCAGCTTGCGTCTTGAGAGGGTCGTGTAGATTGTCCAAAGAAGGAGAATGCATGCGAAAAAGCAGAATACTCTATTTCACAACTTTCACTTTGCTTGTTCTGGGCGCATTGTTCTTGACTGGAAGTAAAGGTGCAGCTCAGAACTCAGTAAGACTGAAAAAGTCCATTTACATCCAGGCCACGGCGATGGGCCAGTCGACCCAACTTGGCCGGAGCTTTAGTGTTACTGCGATTATAGAAGAGTTCTCACCAGCGGAAGATCAGCAGTTACTGCTCCAGGCTTTTGATCAAAAAGGGAATGAGGGCCTGGTAAATGCACTATCAAAAATGCACTCGAAGGGCCGGCTTGCGATCACTGGAACCCTGGGTGGTGACCTTGCTTACATCCGACAGTTTCCAATGCCTGATGGCGGGATGAAAATCCGCATGGTGACAAACCGTTTGCTTCGTTTTGGTGAAGTATGGGCCGATTCTAGATCCTCGGATTACAACCTGTCCGGGATGGAAGTAGTCATCAGCAAAGACAAGAAGCATAACTCTGGCGTTTTATTTCCAGCAGCCCAGTTGAACTTGAAGAAAGACAACACACTGGAACTCGAGCTCTACCAGAATCCGTGGAAGCTCGTGAATGTGCAGCTTCGATAACGTCACAGTTCAACGGCATTGTCCCTCTGGTCCCAATTGAAAGTCTTCAGTCATTGCGACTAGCGGTGCGGTGTTCCGTTGAATTATTGAGCGTAACTGCTTTTGACGCATTCTTCAGACCGCGTAATAACGGTCTGGGGATTGACTAGCATTACAAGTGAAACCGGTTCGCGATGACCAACGGCTTCGCTCGCCTAGTGCCTGGACTGCAAATGCTTCGCACCTATCGAGGTGAGTGGCTGACAAGTGATCTTTTGGCCGGGGTTTCTGTCGCCGCAGTTGCGCTTCCGATTGGCATCGCGTATGCACAGCTGGCCGGGTTCCCACCAGTCGTTGGTATCTACTCCTGCATTTTGCCCCTAATAGCCTACGCCTTCTTTGGCTCATCACGTCAACTTGTTGTCAATCCGGATGCGGCGGCCTGTTCCATAGTTGCAGCCACGGTTGGACCACTCGCCGCGGGAAACCCCGATCGTTATCTTGAGCTGTCGATCGTGCTGACTTGCTTCACCGGCATTCTTTTGATGATAGGCGGTCTTTCGGGGTTAGGCGCGATCGCCAACTTTCTTTCGAGGCCCATCCTTACTGGTTACCTAAATGGAATTGCGTTGACAATCATCGCAGGGCAATTGGGTTCTTTGCTGGGTTACAAACTTTCGCCGCACGGTTTTTTCCGAACTGTCTTCGAAGCAATGTCACGTCTGAAGGAGACGCAGAGATGGACCTTTATCATCGGCATTTCGTTGCTGGTTCTTCTACTGCTAATCAAACGATTTCTTCCGAGATTGCCGGCGCCGCTGATCGCCGCGATCCTTGGTTGCGTGGCGGTTTACGCCCTCAATCTTCAGTCCAAAGGAGTTGCGATTGTCGGTGGAGTACCATCGGGATTCCCGCTACCTATGCTGCCGAGGTTTGGTGCGGATGAACTTAGACCGCTGACCCTCGGTGCCGCAGGTATAGCTTTGGTTAGTTTCTGCAGCATGATGACAACCGCGCGCGGTTTCGCCGCCAAGAATGGCTATCGCATCGATGTTAACCGCGACATGTTTGCCCTGGGCGTTTCCGACTTGGCGTCAGCTGTTAGCCAGGGTTTTGTAGTTAGCGGCGCAGACTCGCGCACTGCTGTTGCCGATTCTGCTGGTGGAAAAACTCAAGTGACTTCAATTGCTGCCGCTGTAGTCATGGCAGTCGTTCTGCTGTTCTTCACAAAACCGCTGGCCTTTGTTCCCATTGCGGCGCTCGCAGCGATACTCATGTCTTCCGCACTTGGTCTTTTTGATATCGCATCGTTGCGCCGCTATTACCGGATTAGTCGACCAGAATTCCGGCAGTCTGTGGTAGCCACTCTGGGTGTCATGACAGTGGGCGTCTTGCCTGGTGTGCTGATAGCTGTTGGTCTCGCATTGTTGAATTTACTAAGGCAGGCATCACGTCCTAGAGATTCAATCCTTGGATTGGTCAGTGGGGTTGATGGGGATGACTTTCGTTCGAATGAAGACGGAGGGACCAGTATTCCCGGAGTAGTGATTTACCGCTTTGAAGCATCAATAGTCTTCTTCAACGCCGACTATTTTAACGAACGTGTCAGGACCGTATTGCAGGCAACTGAGCCTCCGCCGAAGTACCTACTGATTGATGCTGAATCGGTACCGCTCCTGGATGTGTCCGGCGCTTACGCGCTCGAAGCCTTGCATCGAGAATTGGCGCAGCAGGGAATTGAGCTTGGGATTGCACGTGCTCCATATCTAACACGAGTGATGCTTCAGCGCGCGGGTCTCAACGAAACAATAGGAGCAAATAATCTTTATCAAACAATTCACGCCGGAACGAAAAACTTTCGCGACAACGGCAGTATTCAAGCAGAGCAAGTAAACGAACCGCCCAGGGATTAGGAAGGTTAGCTGCGATTCTTAGAAGCAATCTTGTTGCCAGGCTAGTTTCGATGATACAAAGATGAGCGACTGGTGTAATTAATTGCTAAGTGGTGCGGGAGGATGTCAGATGACACTTAATCGTTTGATTCTTTTGGTGGGTCTTATTCTATTAAGTTCATTTGCTGCCCAGGCTCAGAAAGTGTCCGTCGGATTCGATCGGGCCATCGACTTCTCAAAGTTCAAGACTTATTACTGGACTAAAGGCGTACCGGCGAAGAATCCGGACATCGACAAACGGATTATAGAGATGATTGACCAGCAGATGACTTTAAAAGGACTAACCCGCGCCAGTAACAGCGGAGATATTGCGATCTCGTATCATGCGGCCGTTATGGACACGTTTGATTCCGCCACGGTCGCGCGTCCCGGCACCTGGGGGCCAAGTGCTGGCAGCGTCGAAGCTGCCTGGAGAGTGGTTAAAGGCGCCTTGATCGTTGAGATGAAAGACAGCACCAATACTTCGGAAGTCTGGCGAGCGACGGCAACGGATACGATAAGCAATGAACCGTTGAAGGATCCCGCAAAGGATATCGAAAGGGTTAATAAGAAATTGCAAAAGGTGGTTGAAAAGATCTTTAAATACTATCCGCCTAAAAAGTGATCGGTCATAGACGTCCAATAAGTCCAAATATCCGAGCCTCAACTGATAGATCCAACTACCACAAATCCCGCCGCAATTTACAGACTTCACCCGATTATCCAATTTAATCGTTTTCCCTAATCTGGAATCGGAATTCTCCACAAATTGTAGGGTTTCCATTCTGTGGGCACCCGCTGTTTCGAAATGAGCCTCTCGGTGACCACGGGTGCTCACCGACTAACTGCCCCGAGATTCGGACCAAAAGAAGGAGGAATAATCGTGATTAAGCGATCAATCATTTTCTGTCTGGCAGCTTCGTTGGCCTTCTTCATTGCGTGCTCCGCCGGAGGCACCAATCGGGAAGCTGATACGACGGCTTCAGCAAACTCTGCAACTAAACCACCAGCAGCCCCTGTTGATCCAAGAGGCGTGGTCGAAGAAGTTCGTACCGTCCTGCAGGCGCATGACAAAGCATTAAGCGAGAAGAATATTGACGCCCTGATGGATACTTTCTCGACGGATCCAAACACCGTGGTCCTTGGTACCGGAACAGAAGAAAAATGGGTTGGACCACAGGAAATCAAGGCAGCCTATACTGAGATGTTCAAAGATTACGATCCAAACACGATGCAAAGTGATTGCGATTGGAAAACAGGCGGTTCTGATCCTGAAGGTTCGATGGCCTGGTTGGCCGCAACTTGCTCGTGCAAGGATTCGCTGCAAGGCAAAGTTCGCAATTACAAGTTGAACGTCACTGCCAGTCTCGCAAAGCAGAGTGGCAAATGGCACTTTGTCGCCCTACACATGTCGAATGCATTTACTCCGCCAGTG
>DASROI010000198.1:0-10274 GCA_035646955.1 Pyrinomonadaceae bacterium | reverse complement strand
TGCTTCTATCGAAGCATTAAGGGAAAGCATGTTGGTTCGCTCGGCAATAACGTTGATTGTGTTGACGATGCCACCTATCTCATTGGATCTCTTTCCGACTTCGCGAACGATTTGTGCCAGTTGGGTAATCGAATCACGAACTCGACCAGCACCCTGTATAGAAGATCGGGCCATACTTCCGCCTTCACTCGCATCGCGACCTAGTCTGCCGGTGATCTCATTTGCGTTTTGTACGAGCGTGGACACAGCCTGCAGCGAGCGGTCCATCTGAACGGCACTGGTTGCCGCGTCTGCCGCTTCAGATGTTATTCGTTCTGCGTTCTGCGAAACGCCTTGAATAGAACGCGCCATCTCTTCAATGGAAGTAGATACATCATCTACCGACGCGGTGAGGTTTTGGGTCATCGCTGAAACTTCTTCGATTGAGGCGCCCATCTCGCTGATAGCGGAGGACGTTTGTTCGGCAGCGACCGTCAAATCGTCCGCATTTTGGGATAGACCTTGATTAGTTCGGGTCGTCTCTTCCATTGCCGCAGCCGTCTCATTGATCGATGAAGTCAGAGCTTCGGTGTCTTCGAGGACGCCTTTGATAGCGGTCGAAAGCTCTGTTGATGCACCAGACACAGATTCAGCCGAAGCCGACATTTGCTCCGACAGTTCTTTCACACTTTGAATTGAAGCTGCAGTCTCTTCAATAGCGGCAGAATTTTCGTTTATTGACGATGCCAAACTAACCGCGTTTCCAGTGACCTGCTCAACAGACGCGGAACTTTCGACGATCGCGGAAGAAGTCTCTTCGGCCGAGACCACGATGTTGGAGGTCCGCTCAGCAGTCGCTCTCAATGAGGCGAGGAGTTCATCAGTGCTAGTTACCGCGGTACCCAGAGCGCCCACCTGCGATACTGCACCATCGGCAACTTCCCGCGCGATCTCGGTGATGGTGTTGGCAAGCTTAACTACCTGTGAGGCTTGTTCACGTATGCTTGAGGTCTCTAGATTGCTAAATTCTCGAGCTTTCATTTGACTCGACATACTGGCTCCTTCAAAGTTGTCGTCTGCTAATAATTTTTGCCCGATTTGCTCACCTGCCATCTCGAGCCACATTCTATAGATGCTACCGACGCGCTCAGCATTATGGCGTTCCTAACTCCTGACGCGTTTGCGTCTCGTCCTTAACAGTAATTGAATCAGAGGAAACCGACTCGCCAACCTTCAGAATCTCGTTGAGCTGCAAAATTAAGATCATCCGCCCGTCTACCGTAGCAATTCCTTCAAGATACTCGCCGTTAAGGTTCGTGATGCCTTCCGGTGGCAATTTTATGTCGGCTTCGTTAATGGTCTTAAACTCACGTGATGAATCTACAATTAAGCCAACAGTTCGACCTTCAGACTCGACGATAAGCAGGCGGGTACGGAGATCAAATTGAGCTTTGGGAAACCCGAAACGAGTCCGCAAGTTTACCGCAGGAATGATTCGTCCCCGAGAGAGAACTACACCCTCAACTGTTGGGTTCGCATTCGGCACAGGCGTTATGTTCTCCACCATCTCGAGTCGGCGGACTAGAGCGCTTCTGACGGCATAACTGGTATTCATCAACTCGAAGAGGATGAACTTATTGCTGGTAGATTCGGTCGACATAACGGTACTCATCAAGTAATTTTCTAGTTGGCCACTCCAGAAAGAAGTTCCATCGCATCAAGAATTAGAATCGGGCGACCGTCTCCCAGCTCTGTCGCGCCTGAAATTCCTTTAACATCGAGCAAAGGGTCGGTTAGCGAGCGGACCACCACCTCGCGGAGTCCCAGGACCTTATCAACTACCAGGGCCGTTGCGCGTGAGCCACTTCCTACTACAAACGCGTACAAAGTGCCGGTTTCTTTTCGTTCGTAACCGAAGATATTGGAGAGCCTTACCAGAGGAAGTACTCGGTTTCGATACAGTACGATCTCATTGTTTTCCAGGATCTTGATCGATTTTGGATCGATCTCGACAACTTCCTGCACTGCTGATTGCTGTAAGGCAAACATTTGGCCACCGACTGAGGCGATCAAAGCGTCAGTGATTGCAAGCGTCAAAGGAAGAGTTATGCGAAATAAGGTACCCTCTCCCCGAGTCGTCTCGAGAGCAACTGTGCCTTCAAGTTCAGAGATCGACTGGTGCACGACATCCATTCCGACGCCACGCCCGCTGGCACGATCCACCTGATCCCGGGTCGAGAACCCCGGGGTAGAGATTATCTTGAGTAGTTGCGGCAAATCGACCTGGCCAACGGGGTCGACCAGTTGAATGTCTGGATTTCGGGCCGCAATCTCCTCAACGTCAATTCCTCTACCATCGTCACTAATTTCGATAATTACAACTTCACCGGCAGTCTGCGCGCGTAAACGCAAATGGCCCTCTGCCGGCTTGCCGGCTGCCACTCTCTCTGTTTCTGATTCAAGTCCATGGCTAATCGCATTACGTACGATGTGGAGAAGCGGATCCATCAGACGTTCAACAAGAAACTTGTCGATTTCAGTGTCAGCGCCGCTGA
The DNA here is from genome assembly GCA_035646955.1 of Pyrinomonadaceae bacterium. Lineage (GTDB taxonomy): Bacteria > Acidobacteriota > Blastocatellia > Pyrinomonadales > Pyrinomonadaceae > PSRF01. The sequence continues at coordinate 7,740 of DASROI010000198.1, read as the reverse complement.
TATCTAGGACCACCGTCTTGTCAGTTTCACGGGTGAGGTCACGAACGACAAATCTCATGCGCTCAAAAATTTCTGCGATGGGTACCATGCGAACGCGCATGACGCCGTTGCGAAGGTCTCGCAACTGTTTTCCGAGCGCAGCGCTTATCTCCTGGAGTCCTCGCCAGTCGTTACCAGGGATCGAGGTTCTGAGCGATTTAAGTTTCGTTTCCAATCTGGCCCGGCTCACGACCAGGTCGCTTACTAACAACATCAATTGGTCCAGGCGGACAAGATCAACGCGAACAGAGGTGGGCGCCGCACTCGTAGCAGTAGGTACAGTGCTCGATGCCTCGGGAGTTTCCGGCGACGTCTCCGCTGTAGTCTCCGCCGGCAGCTCCTCAATTGGAGCAAAAGTCACACCGTAGCCTTCAAGATCTCCAAGTTCAGGCTGGGTTACATCGCTCAAAACAATGAATTCGAAAGCAATCTCACCTTCCTGAATCAGTGGAGTACTGCGAACAATCTCTCCGATACTCTGTAGGCGAGCTCGCACCGAGTTCACATTTACTCCGGCGGTTGCATGTGCTGGACCGGGTACGAAGACAAATCTCCATTCTCTTTTTGGAGTTCTATCCTTAATTGCCAATGCTTCAGGTAACCTTGTCTCTGTTGAGGGCTTGACCTGCGATTGAGGTAAAGTCAACGCTTTGATAGTGTCTGCTGACTTCGTGATATCAGGTATGTTCTCACTATTCCGGTAGGCCTGAATCACCTGGTCAAGCGTCCGAGTCCCTTCAATCAGAGCTTCAAACCCTTCGGGAAGCAAAATGAGCCGGCCGTCCCTAAGACCACCGAGATAACTCTCCATCTTGTGGGCCAGTTGTTCTGCCGGGGTTAGTCCCACCATCGCCGAGATGCCCTTTAGAGTATGAAAGCTGCGAAACAGTTCATCGAGGTGAGCACTATCGACAGAGGCTCGACCGACAAACTGCTCGATTGAGAGCAGCCGGTTCTTGACTATTGCTAAGTGTTCCTCGCTCTCGGCGAAGTAGTCGTCGAGGAACTCGTTAAAGAAGTTATCTGAGGTCTCGTCTACCATTGATGTCCTAGGTCAACAGTTGTCGGACTTTAGTCTCAAGCTCCTGGGGCGAAAAAGGCTTGGTCAAATAGAGACTGGCTCCAGCCGATAAAGCGTCGGCCTGACTGACTTCGTCGCCGCGAGTGGTTAAGACCACCACCGGCATCGATTTATAAGCGGGACGTGAGCGTACGAACTTGAGAACTTCGATTCCGTGCATTTCGGGCATATTGAGGTCAAGTACCATCAGCGAGACCGGTCCCAGAACGAGCCGTTCGATGGCCTCCAGCCCGTTTTCAGCCTCTTCGAAAGTTGTACGGTGAATGTTTGCGAGCGACTTCGCAATCATGCGTCTGATTGTGCGGGAGTCGTCGACGATCAGGATCTTGTTTTCCTGTTCAGTTGTCACGATTAGATTCAGTGGATGGGCGCGAATCCAGATCTCAGCCCTGGAGCTAATATACTGACGTTGCTTAACTGCGGAGGGGTCTACCGGGGGTACGATAGGACATTAGTATAACCACTAATATTTGGCAAGTATCGCCTTTACCAGGTCCCGATTTCTCTGTGCAACCTCTATGTCCCTCTGTGACTTCTTAGGTGGGCAAACTCTTTAAGCAAACCTCGCCTCATGAAACAAAAAGTACCGCTTTGGTGCGATAAGCTTCAGAAGAGCTGTTCACAAAGGTTGAACGGTAGTCTGTAGCGAAAGGGTACGTCGGTATCGCACGCCCCGAGTTGGCGTCTGCCCTGCGGACGCTGAGTCTCGACCTGCGTTACTCAAAAAGAGTGGAGTTGGGTGCTTAAACCAAGTGTCCAGCCATCGCCGAACCCGTCAACAAAGTTACTCCTCGCATCAGCTGACCCGAGTCATATCTCGTCAGCCTCACATTACCAGCCGAACAAGCTGAAAGGAGATCAGCATGGCCAGAGTTCTCGATCCCACTGGCAACTCGACCGACGACACCTCAAGCAACCCGAATCACGAGTCGAGTCCCAGAAACTTATTGAAAGATTTTCGTGCCATTCAAGCCGCAGCTAAATCAAGTTCTGACGGAGACCTATGCGCCGTAGCCCCATCACCGGAGCTAAAGGAAAGAATTTCGAAGGAGATTGCCGACATTCGCAGTAATTCCAAATCTGCAATCGCGTCATTGGCGCGAGCGGCCGAGCCCAACCGCCCAGGTTTTAATGACGGTCTAATCCTGCCACCCGACCTGTTTCCTCTGGGCACTCCCTTAAGCGCGATCCGCAATGCGGCGTTGGACCGTGCGCCCCTCAGAGGTGCCGTCCGGGTGATTGTTGTCCTGGTTGATTTTTCAGACAAAAACATGACGCAGACTCAAGCGCACTTTAGAGATCTGTTTTTCTCGACTGGAGTAATCCCCACCGGAAGTGTGCGTGAGTACTATGCTGAAGTTACGCATGGGCTCATCGATCTGCAGGGAGACGTTGTTGGTCCGTTCCGGATGCCACTGACCCTGGCCCAGTATGCTCACGGAGCTTCCGGCATCGGCGGAGCGAGTCCGAATGCGCAGACAATGGCAAAAGACGCCGTTATTGCCGCAGATCCAACCGTAAACTTCACGCCGTTCGATAACGACGGCAATGGTTTTGTAGATGCGTTTATTGTGGTCCATGCCGGCGCCGGCGGAGAACAGACAGGTAACCCTGGTGATATCTGGTCACACAAGTGGACGCTCGCAGGCGGTGCCAAAACGGTGGACGCCACAAAAATTTTCGCCTATCTAACCGTGCCCGAAGATTCCAGAATCGGTGTCTGCGCTCACGAGCTAGGCCATCTGCTCTTTGGTTTTCCAGACCTCTACGACACCGACCAGAGTTCCGAGGGAATCGGAAACTGGTGTCTGATGGCAGCCGGCAGTTGGGGCGGTGGCGGCGATGTCCCAGTTCATCCTTCGGCGTGGTGTAAAGCCAACCAGGGCTGGGTCAGTGTTGATAACAGGACCAGCAACAGCACTGTCACAATTCCTGATGTTAAAGACTCCAACACGGTATTGCGACTCTGGAAAGATGGCGCGCCAGGCAGCGAGTACTTCCTGGTTGAAAATCGGCAGAAGAATCGGTTCGATCAATCGCTACCACAGGGTGGATTGCTCATCTGGCATGTCGACGATTCCGTTAGCTCAAACACGAACGAGTCGCACTATAAGGTAGCCTTGATGCAAGCGGACGCAAATCGCGATCTGGAGCTTGATCACAATCGCGGTGACGCTGGCGATCCTTATCCGGGCTCAAGTGGAAACACCAGTTTTAACAAGAGCTCCACGCCAAACTCGAAATCTTACAGTGGTGTTGATACCTGCGTTGCCGTTAACGCTATCAGCGCATCCGGCTCAACTATGACAGCGAATGTGGCCGTGAAGTGCAAGGGAGTCGAAAAGGATCATCTCAAAGATATTCGGGATGTCTTTGATAAACGGCGCATAAAGGAGATCCGTGAGAAGCGGTTGGAAAAACCACAGATTGATAAATTGTATTCCTACGAAAAGGGCTTCACGGACAAGCTGTCGGATAAGTTCAGCGACAAGTTGTCCGATGGCAAGTTCACCGAAGGCGGAGGCTTTCCAGGAGGTTTTGGCGGAGGTTTCGCACCGCCCGATGCGCGGCTGAATCAACTGGAAGCCCGAGTTTCTGCGCTCGAGGCGGCCATGCAAAAGCCTGGCGAGGAGGCTGCGTCACCCTTCATTGGCAGTGAACTTCGACCGGACTTAAGTGAAGGAGCACTCGCAGCAGAAGACGACTACAGCACTTTGGACGAACAAATGAAGCAGGGCTCAGGCCAGGCAAAGCGTTTGTTCGATTCCAAATTGAAGGAACAGTAAAAGGTGTTGCGTTTCCTGATCCTTGCTCATCGAGGAGATGCGACGGCCCTCAAGGTGGCCTCGCATCTCCTCATGCGCCATAGTCGTGAATCGCTGCGAGTTGTGTTTGCCGACGAGTTGATGTCGCAATCTCAGATCATTCATCGCGTTAACGGAGCAAAAGCGCTAACTTCGCTCCGGCTGGCCGATGGGTTTTCCATCAACAATGATGGAATTGGGATTGTCTTTAATCGCTTGCGACAGGTGGAAGTACCTCAGTTTGCGCGGGCGATTACAGCGGACCAGGAGTACGCGGCGTTAGAGCTATTTGCATGTTTGATAAGTTGGATGAAGTCTTTGACGTGCCCGGTTCTCGGAGCGCCCTCGTCTCAAAGTCTGGGTGGACCAACACTTAGTACTCTTGCCTGGAACGTCCTCGCTGGTAAAGCTGGTTTACCAACATCCCGCGTCCGCTTCACCAGCAGCCTGAAACACTATTCATTACAAGGTGCGTGTAGGTTCCCGGCAGGTAACTCCGCAACTGGCGACGTGCCGGCTGTATTGACTCACCATCGCGCACCAGGTATTGCGGTGGCGGTTATCGGTGAGCGAGTGCTTGGTCCTTGTGCGGAGAATGTCAAAGCCGGCTGTTTGAGACTGGCGAAACTATCTGGCTTTGAGGTGTTAGTGGTCTATTTTTCTTCCGAACAAGATGGTCTGGTGTTTGGGGGCGTCGATCCTTATCCACAATTAACTGATGCTCAGAGTGTTGCTGCCCTGGTGAAAACTCTAGAGGAACGCTCTTGATCCTATTCTGTGGCATTCCGACTGAACCTCCACTGGCGCTCGCTATCGAAGCTGCGCAGCGTCTGCAGTTGGGCCATGTAGTTTTCAATCAACGCCATGCGCGGTTTTGCAACATCGCGGTCGACAGTCATCTCGGAGAGTTGACCGGAACTCTCCGGATAGCGGATCGAGAATGGTGTTTGGAAGGCTTTTCAGGGGTTTACACCAGATTGATGGATATCAACGCGTTACCCGAAAATCGACCGCGTCGTTATACGAAACCTGATGACGCGGCGATTTTGAAGAGTTCCTTTCTGCATCAGACGCTGGCAGATTGGATGGAGATTGCCACCTGTCGGGTAGTGAACAGGGCAGCGCCAATGTCTACCAATGTTTCGAAGCCCTACCAGGCGCAAATGATTTCCAGGTTCTTTTCAACTCCAACAACCCTGGTTACAAACGACCCAGATGCGGCAATTGAGTTTATCAAACGACATGGCCGTGTAGTCTACAAATCTGTGAGTTCTATCAGATCGATTGTGCGTGAGTGGTCTGCCGCCGACGCAGCAAAACTTTATAAGATTCGTTGGTTGCCGACACAGTTCCAAAGTTTTGTCGAAGGCGTTAATCTTCGCGTCCACGTGGTTGGGTCAAAGATCTTTGCCACCCAAATCAGTTCAGCAGCAGTTGATTACCGCTATGCGACGCGAGAGGATATCGAGGTCGAGATGATGGAGCTGGAATTACCTTTGGAGATTGCTGAAAAGTGTGTCGCGTTGTCGGTTGAGTTACAGCTTCCGTTCTGTGGTATTGACTTGAAGCGGACTCCTGAAGGTAACTACTATTGTTTTGAAGTTAACCCGTCGCCTGCGTACAGTTATTATCAGGAAACAACCGGACAGCCGATTGCGGATGCTTTAGTCGAATACCTTGCGGGTAGAACCGAGGTCGATCATGAATGTTCAAGCTGTTGAGAATTGGGCTTTGATAAAAGGAAGAGTGTCATCTATCCAACCGCCCGCTGAACCTTATGGATATGCCGTAGCGACGATTGCAGTGGAAGAAGTTACACCAGTGAGTGGATACGCCAATATGTTTGCCTGGGCCGTTGGAAAAGAAGTCGAGTTCAACATTCCCCAGGCGAAAGTCGATGAGATCTCCTTAGCCGAAGGTGACTCAATTTCTGCTAAAGTTCGCAAAGCCAGCCCCACTGCCTCATTTGTCGACGCCGACTCAGTGGTCAAATTGGGCTAGAGAACGCACGATCGCTACGTTCCGAAAGTTCTCAATTTAAGTTCGCCGAAGCAAACCGTTAAGGGATGTGGCAAGCGCGAGGCTGCGCTGATGTCGAAAACACTCGCCGCTAAGCAGCGCAACCTCGCGCCTACTAATGGATGGATACGAAATCCACATTATTCCGGACGGTAGATGCACATACTCCCTTTCGGGCATTCAAGTTTAAAAAAGCTACCGCCGATATAAGAACCGGACAACGCATCGTCGTAGATAATATTGAGCGTTTCGTCGATGTCTTTTGGGGTTGCTAAATCGCAAGTTCGAAATAACCCGACGTAGATTCGTTTCAAGCGAGCCGTCTTCTTCGCTGGAAACTTTAGAGGTTCGAAAGTCTTTTCGATCGTCAAGGCGTCAGGTCCGGAGAGCGGCTCGAAAGGAGCGACTGATTCCTGAATGTATGGGGTCACCGGCTTCACGGCGTTCAGATGAGTGGTGTCAGGCGAAATTCGTGGACCTTCTTCGTTCTCTACTAATTTCGCATCGTAGAGGCGGATTGCGAAACCCGGGTGTTGGCACGGGCCAGCTTTAATCGGGGGAATACGGTTTGCCGCAAATGTTGCCTGGAACGTAACGCTATTGCCTCGACTAAATGAGTCAGGAGGCTTGGCAGTAATTTTTGTCGGCACAACTAATCCTCCTCCCTGGTAGAACAGGGCGGCTATCAGTAATGTCGTTAAAACCGAAGCGTGAGTCATTGGGATTTCTCCTTTTCCAAGAGGGGTTGGGCGAGGCCAACTTACACCATTTTAAAAGTGAGGAAAGAGAGTCATGGCTAGGACCATGGGCCGCTTTTTGGAAAGCCGCTCATTGTTGATTGCCTAAGCATTCTGCCCTGTGGTCACCGTCCTCACTCCAGCAACCAACCGTCTATCACGCCGCATTCTAATCAAAGTCGTTGGCAGTGGGAACCGGAAAAACTATTGAAAAGCATGTGGCGAGATCGAGATAATCCGGTAAGCTGTGGTTGCTATGAGCGTATGGAAAAAGCTACTGGAAACAGCCGTATACGCACCTTCGCCACATAATGTGCAGCCCTGGCGTTTGCGCATTCTCTCGGACGAGACGGCCGACTTGCTGATCGAAAAACGTCGCACCCTTCCGAAAGAAGATCCTACCGGAAGTTTTATCATCTTGAGTATGGGCCTCTTCATCGAGGCGCTCACGATTGTAGCCGGGCAAAGCTCATTTAAACTCGATTATGATTTGTATCAACCCGCCTCAAGGTTTACGCCCGAGCAAATAGCGAAAACGGAGGGTGAGTTGTTGCCATTTGCAAGATTGAATCTCGTTCAGCAATCTGCTGGCGAACTTGCTGATTCTACAGTCGACCTTGCATTGTTTCGCACGCGCCGGACCTCGCGTATTTCGTTCTCATCTCAACCCGTTCTCAACGACGACGTCGAGGCGTTGTCGAAACTGGCGTGTGAATGGGGACAAGTGTATGAACAGGTTACCGCGCCTGCTACCATTAACCAGATTCTCGAGCGCAATATTGAGGCGGTGTTTGAAGATCTAAATGTGCCCGCATACCACGACGAGATCGTGGAGTGGTTTCGCTTCACTGATCACTCTTCACGCCAAACCCGCGACGGTTTGGATTACCGTTGCATGAATTCTTCGCGCCTGTCGTTCTGGTTAGCGGCGCGAGCTCCTCAATTGCTCAACCTTCCAGTGACCGGCGCGCTGCTTAGAAAGATCTACCGCACACAGTTGGGCCATGTACCAACCCTTGGCATGCTCGCAGGTCCATTCTGGGATCCTGATAGCGCGCTT
>DASROI010000197.1:0-6324 GCA_035646955.1 Pyrinomonadaceae bacterium | reverse complement strand
GTGCAGCAATGAAGTCACATCCTGTGTGGTATACAAAACGGTCTTGCTGTAGTTCGTAAATCCGGGATCGAGCACACTATCCGACGTAGCCTTTCCGTTAACAGTGAGGTTGTTGTAAGCAAGTCCGGCTGAATAAATTCGAGCACTTGCTAAGCTCTTTGTGACCTGAAACGATTTGCGCAGCATCGGCGTGGGCCGGAGTTCCCGACAGTCAGCCTGATCGTTCTTGTACCGCTGCACTGCGAAGCCCGAAGTTAGCCAGGACACAGGACGACAGAACTCCCCTGCCCTTCGAATCAGCTCGTCATCAGCTTTTCCCTCGCTTTCTGACACTGGACCAGTACGTTCCGGACCAGCGATCCACTTACCCTTCCATTCGTTGGGATCGAGCAGCGCCGTCTCAAACCAGCTAGTGTTGGACCAATTACTCGCTAGATTGTCATTGGCCCACACCCGAACCCTCCAATAGTAACGTGTCCGTGATTTCAACGGTGGACCTGCATACACCACGAAGGGGTCAGTAGACGACACTTGTTTCGAATCCCAGACGTCGACTTTCCCCTCGCTGACAAGCTCGGGCTTTGAGGCTACCAGTACACGAAAGCCGCGTTGCATTGCGCCGCGTTGCTTGTTGAGCATCCTCCAGGTAAAGCGGGGATTTCGGTCGTCGATACCAAGTGGCTCAGACGTCGCGTTGGTCTCGAGATGACCCAATTCGATGCTTTGCGATTGGGCCAACACGGAACCACCATGCGAATACGACAACGCGGCCAACATAAGTAGGCCAAGCGATAGTCTCGAGGTTCTGCTCATCAGTGTCGTTAAATTCCTTTAGGACTGATTTGTAATTAAGCTCAGAGTGCAGCGTAAAAAATCAGATTACAGCGACGGGTTGAAGATGTCGTTTGAAACCGTCTGCAGTATAACCGACAGAAATCTGCGGGCGAAAAACTTAATCACGTCGAGGTGCCAAGTGTTTCACAGCGAGACATAAAACGATCTTGGGCAAAACTTCGTCGAATAGGGAACGGTATTAGACGGTAAGTTTTTGAGGTAGCTCACGCGCCCGAGGTTATGCCCGCACACTCGGCCAAGGTGCTAGGATGATCACCAGCTGTTGGTAAGAAAGTTAATTTAATGGTGAAAACTATGAAGAGTTATCGGAAAGAGTTGTGGTTTGAGGTGCCTACACGGCGTGCGTTCATCAATATCACGCCAGATGTCCGAGCCTGTCTTAAGGAGAGTCTTATTAAGGAAGGATTAGTGCTGGTGAATGCGATGCACATTACCGCTTCGGTTTTTATCAATGATGATGAGAGCGGATTGCATCAGGACTACGAGGAATTCCTTGAGAGACTCGCGCCGCACGAGCCAGTTAGTAATTACCGGCACAACCTAACTGGAGAGGACAACGGAGATGCTCACATAAAAAGACAGATAATGGGCCGGGAAGTGGTTGTCGCCGTTACCGGGGGTCGATTGGATTTTGGACCATGGGAGCAAATTTTTTATGGAGAGTTCGATGGCGGGCGGAAGAAGCGGGTGCTGGTGAAAATGATTGGGGAGTAACGGTACTGACCAGTCTCGCAACTAGAACGTTTGGTTGCGGCCTAAGCCGCGCTGTGCGATCGCACAGAGAGATCCGATCTTGAGTAGATTTCCTGGTTTCTTGTTTCTATTGAATCCTTTGCCGATTAAGTGTTATGAGAGGACGGAAACATTTCTGGACCACGCCCGACGGCACTCCAAACTTGAATGGAACAACCCGCGGTCACAATTGATCCATTACTCGAACCCTTGCTCGACACAAGCGAGGAACGCATCGACGAGTTTCTTTCGCGGTTGATCTCAGAACACGCCGAGCCTGTAATCAAAGGCGTTGTCAGATACAAACTACGTCTTAACTCTTCGCAGGCGATTCAACGTGCTGAAGCGGAAGATATCTACCAGGATGTTTTGGTCCAGTTCGTCACTCAAGTACAGCAGTTTCTCCAAAAACCAGAGCAACATCCAATCACTGACGTGCGCGGGATGGCCGCGGTCATTGCTCATCGCGCTTGTTCACGTTGGATGCGAAAGCAGTTCCCCGAGCGACATGCATTTAAGAATCGCCTTCACTATCTCTTAACTCGACAGCGTGGATTGTCAGCCTGGCAAGATGAAGACGGCAAATTGGTGGCGGGATTTGATGTCTGGCAGGGTAAGAGGAAGCAATCACTCGCACCGTTAATTGAAAGCCTTTCAGTTAACAAGCAGATCCTGGGCCAGGTGCGAACGGTAAAGTCCGGTAAACAAGAAGAATTGAGCACAGCTCTGGCTACGATTCTCAACCTGGTTGGTGGGCCAACTGACTTCGACGAGTTGGTAAGCTTTATGGCCTCGTTAGTCGGCATTCGAGATCAGCCCGTTGAATCGCTCGCTGATGATGACGATTCAGCTACGATTGTTCCCACTTCAGATCAACCGGACCAGGCCTGGCAAGTCGAGAAACGAATGTTTTTGCAGCGACTGTGGGAAGAGCTGCAACAGCTGCCACCAAATCAGCGTGCCGCCTTACTTCTGAATCTAAAGGATGCGAGCGGCCAGGGCTGCATCACTCTTTTCCCGGCTACCGGTGTGGCAACTCTGAGGCAGCTTGCCCAAGTGCTTCAGCTGACTACCGAGAAGTTCGCGGAGCTGTGGAATGATCTCCCACTTGAGGACTCGCGGATCGCCGAATTGCTGGGGTTGACGCGACAACAGGTAATAAATGCCAGAAAATCGGGCCGCGAACGACTCGCCCGACGTTTGAAAGGATTCATGTGAACAGCTGTAGTAATAAGAGACAAGTTTCAACAACTTATCAATTTGGCGACCCTTCGCGGTCTCGATTCAAACTCAGCCAATACCCGCGGCTGTGAGGATTTAAGAGTTGTTAGAACATCTAAACAAAAAACAACTTCAGGATTACCTTTCACAACACTTGGAGGTTGGGGAACTGCTAACGGTATCCGAGCATCTGGACAGTTGCGAGATCTGCCGGCAAAAAGTTCAGGCTGAGATGAATAGTGACCTTCCCTTCCTTTCTTTGCATGCCGAGCTCGCGGACGAGCCTGGTGTTTCCAATGGCCATCTCGACGAAGCGCAAACGGCAAATTACGTTGATAAAAATCTTAGCGCTGAAGAACAGCAGTTCGCTACCGATCATCTATCAACTTGCGAGCTATGTCAGTTAGCGGTAGCCGATCTACGCGCCTTTAGAAATGAAATCGCCCCATCGATAGATAATGACTACCATCCTACTGCCGACGCGAAACCCGCTCGCAGTCGCTGGCAATTCCTGGGACTCTTTCCGACATTGACATCTCCGGCTCCTGCGTTTCTTGCCGTCCTAATAGTTCTCCTTGTCGGAACCGCGACCTGGCTGGTCTGGAGAGCGTCCAGGCCGCCGGCCTATTTAGCAACCTCACCAACGCCTTCGCCTCAGTCTCCGATTAACAGCGACTCTCCGGCTCCGGTGGCCACACCAACTCAAGCAGAAGTAGTGCCGGTCGTGGCCCAACTTAATGACGGGAATGGACAGGTAGCCCTGGACCAGGCGGGGAAGCTTTCCGGAGCTGAGAATCTTCCAGCCAATTACCAGAGTATGTTGAAAAAGGCTTTGAGCTCTGGACGAATAGACAAATCGTCGCAACTGAACGGTCTGTCCAGGCCGTCGAGTTCGCTGATGGGCTCGGGTAATCAGAAGACTGAATTCGCGGTATTGGAACCAGCTGGCGTCGTGGTAATGAGTGATCGGCCAACTTTTCGTTGGACCCCAATGAATGGCGCGACCAGCTATATCGTCGAAATCTATGACGAACAATTTCAACAAGTCGCAACTAGCCTGAACATCGCCACCAACTCATGGACGCCGCCGCAGGCATTTTCGCGAGGCAAGGTTTATTCGTGGCAGGTGAAAGCCAGCCACGATGGTGAAGAGGTAACGACGCCACGACCGCCAGCACCTCAGGCAAAGTTTCGCGTCCTCGATCAGGCGAAGACTAGTGAGTTAGCTCGAGCTCAACGCGCGTATAGTTCGTCGCACCTTACGATGGGCTTGTTGTATGCGGACGCAGGTCTATTGAGGGAAGCTGAGCAGGAACTGCGACTCGTACAGAAAGCAAATCCCGATTCCGATCTGGCCCGCAATTTACTTCGCCAGGTGCAAGGCCTTCGGCGCTAAGCCAGTCGACCAAGAAATCACTCGATCACCGTTCATCGCCAATTAATACAAAGCCTGCCCAATAGAATGGGTGATTCGTCTGCGGACTTCTCATTACCTTCAACGCTGCTTGTCTTAGAGCTTCCGTCTTTGTGAGTCGTACTTTCGTCGCAGTTGCTGGAGCTATTAATCCACGATGAAAATTGACCATCAAGTCGCGAGTGCTCGCAGAGTCGACCTTCCATTGACTGACGACCAACGATGGCACGCCGGCTATAAACATGGCCCATGACAACCCGATCATTCCCTCACCTGCCCCAATTCGACCACGAGCCGTTTCACAAGCGGAAAGCACGGCGAGATCGGCGTGCAAATCGAGCTGCATTAATTCCCATGCTTCGAGCAGTCCGTCTTCATTTCTACCGCCTTCAGCCAGCATGAGGTGCGAGTACATCGGTGACACATTATTCAAGACACCGTGCGTCGCAAAATGGAGGATTCTCGCCTGGCCGGCCTCGCTCTTCACCAGATCTTCACGAGCATCGGCTCCGATGTAGACCTGGCTGCGTGCCGAACCATACAGGCGGCCCAGGGTCTTAACTTCCTGTTCTGCTTCGGGGAGTGGCTCAAGCTTCTCGTCGCGCCTGGTGAAGGTGACTTTGCGGATAGTCTCCTGGTCCAGGCTGGGATTTCCCAGGGCCAACAAGTTGGCAGACGCAGGCTGGCTGTTGCGACGCTTTGTCATCTCGCGCAACACAGTTAAGGACGGCGCGTAGCTAACGGACGCAGATTCAATCACGTAGCGATTAGCATCACTGATTAAGGCCTGGAAAGGTAAATCCCAAAGAATATTATCCGCAGCGATTACTAGATTTGTTTTGGTTCGCAAATCGGCGCCGGCGGGCTTTAGTAGAGTTTCGTAGAGTTTAGCTGCTGAAGCACGAAAACCGAGATCTCGAGCAGCGAGCTGTAAACGAAGCGTTTCTGTCTGCTTAGCCAGCTCTTCACGTTTCGCAGCGATTGTGTAGACCCGGACTTCTGCGGGTGAATCCACTGCGGATCTGGTTACCGTAAACAGATAGGTCTTATCTTCAGCCACAACGTACTCAAGGAGAGCTGTCGACTTGTCAGGTACGAGGGAATCAAGTTCCGCAGCGTTAATTACGGGCGCCTCACCTCGCTGGACCTTCAACTCGGGATGGGCCACAAAGAGTCTCGTCTCAAAATCTTCGTATTCAAGCCGAGCCTTCTCGATCTTTGTTCGGAGAGCCGCGATTTTTGCGGCGTCAGACTTTTCGCGCTTAACTTCTGCGTTAAGTTGAGAGTTTAGTGAAACTAGACCCAAACGTTGCTGCTCTTCAGCTTCGCGTTCCGTTGGCGAAAGAGACTGGCGTAATGTAGCTCGACCGCGTTGCAGTGCATCCAGCAAAACGCGCGCTTTTGATTGTTCTGCGAACGCCAGAGCCTCATTATTTTTGCCCTGCGCCACGAGCAGATCGATTAGCCCAAGCCATGGCGTCAGTTTGTTTTCCATAAAACTCTGCTGTTGTTGTTCGCCTCCCGCTACTTCGCGGCGCATCTTTTCAACGGTTGCGATCGATGCCAGAAAGCTTTGCCGGGCTTCAGCAGTTTGGCCCAACGCACTCAGCGCACGACCGATTCGCTCCTGCGCGTCCCATAGTTCTTCGCGAGCATTGATTTCCTCAGCAATGGTCGCCGAGCGACGGCCGACTGCCAGCATCTCGGCATACTTGCCTTGCGCTTGATAGAGACGACCTAGATTGTTCAGCGTTAGCGCTATTCCGCCTCGGTCGCGGTTCGCCTCGCGGAGATCCAGACTCTTTTGCAACGCCGGCAACGCTTCGTCATAACGACCTTGCAAACGATAGACATCGCCGATGTTATTCAAAGTGCGAGCGATACCAGGTGTTGCTTTTAACGACTGGTAAGCATTGAAACTCTTCTGTAACCACTCGAGTGCTTGCTCGTATTGCTTCTGAGACTTGTAAATGACTCCAATATTATTCTGCAGGTTTGCAATCCCTGACTGGTCACCAATCTCTTCAAGTATTGCAAGGCTGCGTCGTGAATAGGACAAAGCCTGATCAAGATCGCCTTGATGACGATAGACCAGGCCAATG